>JAURVS010000391.1 GCA_030655355.1 Sphingopyxis sp. | reverse complement strand
GGCAAGTCGCAATGCATGTGTCATAAGCGGAGCACCGTCTTTGCTATGATGTTTTTCTGAACTTCGCTCGAACCGCCGAATACGGTCCAGGCACGACTGTTGAGATAGCGCGCGGCGGCAACCTGCGCGTCGGCGTCGCCGATCGGCGGTGGCGCTTCATTGCCATAGAGCGGGCGCACGGTCGGCAATTGCAGGCCGTCATAGCCGTGGAGGTCCATCGCGAGCCCGTCGATCCGCTGGTGAAGCTCGGACGAGATGAGCTTGACCAGCGACGTCTGCGGACCCGCGGGGCGACCCTTCGCAATGTCGGCGAGGATCCGCAATTCAGTCGTCTCGAGCGCTTCGGCCTCGAGCCGCAGCCGCGCGATCTGGACGGCAACCTGAATATCACCGCCGAGCGACCCATTGTGCCCGCTCGGCGCGGTGCCGGCGAGTTGCTCCAGATGATCGATCGAGCGGATAAGCCGCGGCGCGTGGAACGATCCGCCGCGCTCATTCTCGAGCAGAAATTTGGCGATCGTCCAGCCTTGGCCTTCGTCGCCGATCCGGTTGTCGACCGAGGTGCGCGCGCCATCGAGGAAGACCTGATTGACCTCATGGTCACCCGCCATCGTGATGATCGGGGTAACCGTGACGCCCGGCTGGTCCATCGGCACCAACACAAAGCTGATCCCCGCCTGCTTCTTCACTTCGCTGTCGGTGCGGACAAGGCAGAAGATCCAGTTCGCGTGATGCGCGTGAGTGGTCCAGATCTTGGACCCGTCGACGACATATTCGTCGCCGTCGCGCCGTGCGCGGGTGCGGAGCGAGGCGAGATCGGAGCCGCTCTGCGGCTCGGAATAGCCCTGACACCAATAATCGGTTCCGGCGCGGATCGACGGCAGGAAGCGATCCTTCTGCTCCTGCGTCCCAAAGGCGCAGATCACCGGGCCGACAAGTCGCAGCCCGAGCACCGATAGCGACGGTGCGCCCGCGACCGCACATTCCTTTTCGAAAATATAGCGCTGCATCGGCGTCCAGCCGGTGCCGCCGCAATCTTCGGGCCAATGATAGGCGACCCAGCCTTTGTCGTTGAGGATGCGATGCCACACGAGGCCGATGTCTGGCTCGACGAAGACGCCGGGCGTCCGCTTCGCACCATCGCGGACATAATCGGGAAGCGACGTGCGGAGGAAGTCGCGGACCTCCTCGCGGAATTCAAGTTCGTCTTGGGTTAGGTCTAAATCCATATTCCGACTAACGTTCGAGGATCGCGACGGCAGACAGGCCGGGCGCTCCATAGACATGACTATAGCCCACTTTGGGGCCGTTCGGCACCTGCCGGTCGCCGCCGCGACCACGCAGTTGCACTGTATTTTCATAGACTTGCCGTAAGCCAGAGGCGCCAATCGGTTCGCCGCAGGCAAGGCAGCCACCGTCGGTGTTGATCGGCATTCGGCCGCCGATCTCGCTCCACCCTTCGGCGAGCCATTGTTCCTGTTCGCCGTCGGCGCAAAAGCCGTTCTCGGCCATATGCATGATCTCGGCGCCGCTCTCGGTGTCCTGCAATTGCGCCACCGACACGTCGGCCGGACCGATCCCGGCCATCTCGAACGCGGCGCGGCTCGCGACCTCCGTCGGCTTGCCGCCGCCGCCGACCGCGACCGAGGGCGCGAAGACTTCGAACGAGCCTTCGGGGCGGGTGCGGAAAGCGACGCTGGCGATGCGCACCGCGTCGGATCCGAGCTCGCGGACCTTCTTTGCGCTCGCCAGGACCAGAGCGACCGCGCCCTCGGCGGGCGAGCAGAACATATATTTGGTCAGCGGATCGTTCACGATCGGCGCGTTCAGGATCGTGTCGAGATCGACCGGCGAGCGCCGCCAGGCATGGTCGCACAAGGTGCCGTTGCGAAACGCCTTTTCGGCGACGAGCCCGAGCGTACGGCGGCTGATGCCGTGGAGCGCCATATAGCGCTGAATCTTGAGCGCGAAAAATTGGGTCGTGAGCATCATGCCGATTTCGCCATACCACTCGGGTAGGCCATAATCGGACGGTTTGGCATTGAACGCGCCGCGCGGATGCTTGTCGAACCCGACTGCCAGCGCGACGTCGCAGGCGCCCGCAGCGATGGCGTTGCGCGCTGCGGTCAATGCGCTACCGCCCGTCGCGCAGCCGTTCGCGACGTTGATGAAGGGCACGCTCGTCAGCCCGAGTTCGTTGACCATGATATCGGCCGAGCCCGCTGCCGCCGAGCCGCCATAGGCGAATTCGACGTCGGGCCATTCGAGCCCCGCGTCGGCGAGCGCTTCGCGCACCGCGAAGACACCCTGATCGCGACCCGTCCGGCCGTCGGTGCGGCCAAAGGGGTGGATACCCGCGCCGATGATATAGACGTCGTCGTTCATGGCGCGCGCTCCGGGCGAAAAGCATAGGTCGACCGGTCCGCATTGAAGGGGACGACGGTGAAGATCATCGGCATCCCTATCTGGAGGTCGGCGGCTTCGGCGTCGACGATCCGCGTTTCGACGATCACTTCGCCGGGCAGTTCGACATAGCCGATGAGATAGGGGGTGAAGGGCTGCGGGCCGGCGTAAGGGAATTTCGGCTCGAAACTCTGCGTCGTCCACGACCATAAGGTCCCGCGGCGCGACAAAGCCACGGGCTCAACCAGCGCGGCCGCGTCGCCGTCAGGGAAGGGGAAGACGATTTCCCCCGTCGAGCGGCGTGCACCGATCAACTGCGGATCGGAGGCATCAGTCCACAGGCCGGCGGCGATGGGTGTCAGGGCGGAAAGGTCGGTCATGCGGCCCTCGCATAGCTGCGAAGGCAGTGCGCCTGATCGCCGAAATATTTGTCGAGCAGCATCACGCGCTTCAATGCATGTCCGATCGCAAGTTCGTCGGTCTGCCCCATGCCGCCATGCATTTGCACCGCTTCCAGCCCAATGCGCGTCGCGGCTTCGCCGACATAGGCCTTCGCTCCCGCGGCGATCCGCGGCCATCTGGCGTCGTCGGTGGTCGGATCGAGCATCGCGGTGCGCAGCACCATCGACCGCGCCTGTTCGAGCGCCGCATAGCATTCGACGAGCCGGTGCTGTAGCGCCTGAAAGCTGCCGATCGCGGCGCCGAATTGCTGGCGCTCGCCGACATAGGTGAGCGTGTCGTCGAACATGCTTTGGGCAAGCCCGAGCATTTCGGCGGCGGCAAGCAGGCGGACATCGCCGATCACGCGTTGATAGCGCGCCTCGGGCAAATCGAGCGTTTCGGCGGGCGCATTATGCAGATCAAGCGTTGCCGCATGCGATCCGTCGATGACGGGATAATGTTGCTGCACGACGCCCGCCGCTTTCGCGTCGAGCTTCGCGAGCCGATGCCCCGTGGTGGTCACCAGAAAAAGATCAGCGAGCGGAGCGCCCAGAACGAAGGTCTTGGCGCCCGAAATCTGGCCTGCCGCGGCGCGCGCCGAGACAGCGTCGCTTTCATACCGACGGCTGGGCTCGGCAAAGGCGACCGCAACGAAGCGCGTCCCTGCGAGCATCTCTTCGACCAGCGCGCCATCGGCAGCCGTCGCGGCCAGCCGGATCGGCAGCACGCCATTCTCGATCCACGGATCGATGGCGACTCCCTTGCCGAGCGCTTCGGCGACGAGTGCAAGGTCGACCATCGTCCCGCCCATGCCGCCCATTGCCTCGGGCGCGGCAAGTGCGAGCAGGCCGAGGTCGGCAATTTCCTGCCAGCGCGCGCGCGAATAGCCGCCTTTGGCTTTGCGGATCGCATGGCGCGCCGAGATATCGACGGGGCCAAGGAAACGGCCAATCGTATCGCGGGCAAGCTGCTGGCCTTCGTCGAGGTCGAAGTTCATGCGCGCCGCCGGAAGCTGATCGGCAGCGTGGTCAGCCCGCGCAGCAGCATGTTTGGCGGCCAGCTTGGCGTGTGCCCTTCGATGATGCGGAAATCGGTGAGACGCGTCAGCAGTTCGGTATAGGCGACGGCCATTTCTTTGCGGCTCAGCATATTGCCGACGCACATATGGATGCCTTTGCCGAACGCGAGGTGGCTGCGCGCATTGGCGCGTTCGATGTCGAAGCGGTCGGGGTCAGGATATTTCGCCGGGTCGCGGTTGGCGGCGGCATAGCGCAGCTGCACCATCGCGCCCTTGGGGATTTTGACGCCGCCAAGTTCGGCATCCTTCAGCACCATGCGCCACATACCCGCGGTCGGGCTTTCGGTACGCAGCACTTCTTCGACCAGCATGATGATCGCGCGGTCATTGCCTTCGTCGGCGGCGGCAACGGCTTTTGCCATCTGATCGGGATTTTCGATGAGCTGGAGCAATCCGCCCGCCAGCGCCGACGTCGTCGTTTCATTGCCCGCAACCATCAGTTGCTGCATGATCGACAGGATTTCCGCATCCTCGAGCGGCCGCTCGCCATCGACTTCGGCATAGACGAGATCGGAGAGCAGGTCGTCGGTGCGGCTGGCGCGGCGCTCGTCGATCTTGGCCTTCACATAATGCTGAAATTCGACGACTTCGCGCGCGCATTCAAGCTCGCGGTCCTTCGGGATCATCCGCCCGAGACGATCGACAAAGGCGTCGGACCAGCGTTTCACGCGGTCGAGTTCGCCTTCCATGCCGATCTGGCTCGCAATCATCGCGACGGGAAGCGGAATGCCGAAATCGCTCACGAAATCGGCTTCGTCCTTCGCGGCCATTTTTTCGATCAGCGCGACGACGACGCCGCGCATATCCTCTTCGATCGCGGCAACGCGCTTCATCGAAAAGGCGAGATTGACGAGCTTGCGAAAGCGCGTGTGCGTCGGCGGGTCGGCGGTCAGCAGCGTGTCGACCTGCGGCCAGCCTTCGGCGAGTATCGCGGCGACATCGCCATCTTCGGCCATCGCGCCCGACAGTGTGCCCTGGAAATTGTTCGAGAAGGTCTCGACGTCGCCGGTCGCCTGCGCGCAATGTTCATAGGAGAGCACGAGAAACATGCCCTCCGACAATTGCACGACGGGGCTTTTGGGCATCCATGCGCGATAATAATCGAACGGGTCCGCAATGACCTGTGGCTCGAAAAAGCTGCTTGCGGCGATATCGTTCACGCGCCTCTTCCCTCAATCTTCTCTTTATACGCGCAACTATATGCAGCTGCTCCCATGGCGCGATGCACATTTTCGTTAGGAAGCGGCAACATGGGCCAGCGCGTTCGCGATAAAACGTCGCAGGTTCGGGTCGGCATAGGCGGCCGGACCGTCGCCGGGCTGAAGATAGACTAGGCGGCCTGCGCCGACCGGTTTTTCCCATGCGATGACGTCGCTTTCGGGGCGATGGTTCCAGCCCGCGTTGCTGAACATCTGGCCCGCGACCGCCTGCGCCGCCGAATAGAAGTTGTCGCGGACGAAGCTGTGGTCGGCGCAAAGCAATGGCGTGGCGGCGCCCCAGGCCGGCGCCAGATACAGCTCATCGCAAAGCGCAAAGCGCGGCGGCAGGCCCGCCATCACCGGATGTTCGGGATCGAGCACGACCGCATTGTAACGGACGTCGTGCCGATAGCCCGAGTCGAGATGCGCTTCGCCGTTCGCGGGTCCGGGCTGATAGAGAAAGCGGCCACCGAGCATCGCGGCCCATTCGGGCCATTCGGCCCAGCCGGCGATCGCATGGTGCAGCGCGACCGCGCCGCCGCCGCGCGCGAAATAGTCGGTGATCGCGCGGCGAAAGGTCCAGGACGGCGGCCGCGACGACATTTCCCCTTCGCCAAAACTGTAGCCGGGCATGTCGTAGAAGAGGATTGCATCGGCACCATTGGCTGCGCCCGCCGCGACCGCTGCCTCGGCTTCGGGATGGATCAGATGCGTGACGGCCCAGCCTTCGAAGCTCGCGAGCAGTTCAGCGAAGGGTTCAGCTTCGTAGGGATGGCCGCCCGACAGGACGAGAAGGCGGCGCGTTTCCGTCATGCGATCTTCAGGATCATCTTGCCCTGATTGCTGCCCGCGAACAGCCGCATGAAGGCATCGAAGCTATTCTCGATCCCTTCGTCGACATGCTCGTCGGCGATCAGTTTGCCCTGCTGCAGCCACGCCGCCATCTCGGCGCCGCCCTCGGCGAAGCGCGGGATATAGTCAGCGACGAGCAGTCCGCGGATCGACGCGCGATGGACGATGAGTTGCCAGATGTTGCGCGCGCCGATCTTTTCGACGCTGTTATATTCGCTGATTAGTCCGCACAGCCCGATGCGGGCGCCGTGGCGCAGGTTCATCAGCCCGGCGTCGAGAATATCGCCGCCGACATTTTCAAAGATGATGTCGACGCCTTCGGGAGCTTCGGCGCGGATCGCGTCGGTCAGCGCGCCGACGTCCTTGCCGCGATAGTCGATCGCCGCGTCGAAGCCGTAGCGATCGACGAGCCGCGCGCATTTCTCCGCGCCGCCCGCGATGCCGATGACCTTGCTCGCGCCCTTGATCTTTGCAATCTGCCCGACAAGCGATCCGACCGCGCCCGCCGCGCCCGTGACGAGCACGACGTCGCCCGGCTTTGGCTCGCAGACTTCGATATAGCCGAAATAGGCGGTCATCCCGACCGCGCCGAGGATCGACAAATAGTTGGTGACGGACGGCACAAGCCCCGCGTCGATCACCTGGGTGAAGCCACCGACGGTACCGACCGAATATTCCTCGATGCCGTTGAGCCCGAGCACCCACTGGCCGCGTTCGAACCCCTCGGCTTTGCTGGCCTCGACCACGCCCACGGTTGTCGCGCGCACGGGATCGCCGAGCGGGATCGGCGGCATATAGCTTGGCGCGTCGTCCATCCAGCCGCGGATCGCGGGGTCGAGCGACGCATAATGGTTGCGGATCAGGAATTGGCCGTCGCCAATCTCGGGCAGCGGTTCGCTGGCGAGTTCGAAATCGTCGCGCACGGGTTCGCCGGCGGGACGGCGGGTCAGCAGGAAACGGCGGTTGTCAGGCATGAATGCTCCTCAGGCGGGGACGATGGAGACCGGAATCGCGCTTTGCAGCGACTGGCCGGTGATGGGATCATAACGCACGGTTTCGCTGACCAGCCGGTTGGTTGATGCGCCGTGCGTTCGTACTTCGTCGGGACCGACATCGGGACCGCCGAAGGCATGGGCCATCGACACAACGCCGGGGCGCATGCCTTCGGCGGCGCGCGCTTCGGCGACGACTTCGCCCGCCGCCGACCGGATGCGGACGATGTCGCCCTCGGTACAGGGGATGCGCGCCATGTCGTCGGGATGGAGGAAGGCGGGATTGGTTGTCCGTTTGGCGGTCAGCGCCGACAGATTCTGCCCCGTCGAGTTGAAACGGTGACGGCTGCGGCGCGAGACCATGCGCAACGGGAAATCAGCGCTTGGCTGGTCGCCCGTCGCATAAGCGATCAGCTGCTCGGGCATCGCCCCTGCGGTGAGGTCGAAGCGGCCGGGCGCATCGGGATCGCCGGCTTCGACGATCGGGTGCAGGTCGGGATAAATGACGGCCTTGCCGTCGACCGTGTCGGCGCGCACGCGCCCCGGTGCGACGACGCACCCCGCGGTCATCAGGTCGAGAAACGTCTGTTTGTCGGGTTTCTCGTCCATCGGGCAGGGGCCGCCCGCGAGCGGGATGCCGCTGCCGATACGGTGCGCGAGCCCCCACAGCATTTCCCACTCCTCGATCAGGTCGCCCGGCGCCGCAATCATCGCCTCGGTGTAACGGGCGTAGGGGATTTCATACCACCATTCCGACAAATTGCTGATGTCCTCGCGCTCGAGGCACATTTTGGGGGCGAGGATATAGTCGGAGCGTTTGGCGGTTGCGGACTCGGCATTGACGTCGATGCTGACGAGCAGTTCGAGGCCATCGACCGCGCGCGTCATTTTGTCCTGATCGGGAAAGGCGACGACGGGGTTGCCGCCGATCACGAT
This sequence comes from Sphingopyxis sp., assembly GCA_030655355.1. Taxonomy (GTDB): domain Bacteria; phylum Pseudomonadota; class Alphaproteobacteria; order Sphingomonadales; family Sphingomonadaceae; genus Sphingopyxis. The sequence continues at coordinate 7,770 of JAURVS010000391.1, read as the reverse complement.
CAGCGCACGTACTTGTCCCTCGCCGGGGGTGAGCATTTCATCGGCAAGAACGTTGCACGGCATTTCCATGCCGAGATGCGTCAGGCCGCGAATGCGAGACGCCGGGAAGCCCGCGCCATAGGGCGTCATCGGCGGTGATACCTGCGCGCGGCGCGGCGTCGCCGCCGGAAAGACGCGCGGGATCGAGCTTTTCTCGCCCTCGCGGCAGAAGCGCCCGCAGATGATATTGAGCGACGAGACGAGATATTGCGTCAGCGTGCCTTGGCCCGCCATTTCGGGACCGGTTCCCGTCGAGACGACGCCCTTGGTTCCGCCCGCAAACATGCGTGCCGCGGCGACCAGTTGCGCTTCATCGACACCCGCGCGTGCAGCTGCGACGGCGGGGGTAAAATCGGAGACCGCGCGCTGCAATTCGTCGATGCCGTCGACATATTGCTGGACGAACCCTTTGTCATAAAGCCCTTCGGACAGGATGACATGGATGATCCCGGCGAGCATCGCGGGGTCTTCTCCCGGCCGCACCGGCAGATGAATATGTGCGAGCGCCGCGACGTCGCTCTCGCGCGGGTCGGCGACGATCAGCTTGAGTCCCTTTTCCAGCGCATCGCGAAGGCGGCGCGAGGGGGAGAATGGTGGCAGGCCGCCCGGGGGGCCATAATGCGAGACGATCGGATTATTGCCGATGAAGAAGGCGACATCAGCGTCGGCGAATGTGTGCATCCCGCCCATCCAGCTGCCGTACCGCATCGTCGTATAGACCTTGGCGGGCTGGTCGAGCGTCACCGACGTGTAGATGTTGCGCGTGCCAAGTCCTTGCGCAAAGGCCATTGCGCTGCCGACCCCGGCGCTGTTCTGAAACGCATATGTACCGCCATAGACGGCGACGGCGTGCGGGCCATGTTCGGCGATGATCGCCGACAATCGCGCGCCGATCTCGTCGAGCGCGCTTTCCATCGCGATGTCCTGAAATTCCCCGCCGACGCGCTTCTGCGATACCGTCAGGCGCTGCGCGCCGTGATGCGCTTCGGGCAATTGGCGGCCCTTGATGCAGGTATAACCGCCGAACACCGGGTCGTCGGGGTCGCCTTGAACCTTCGTCACGCGGCCGTCGTCGATGGTGACAAGCATCGCGCAATTGGCATGGCAGAAACGGCAAAAACTGCGGCGGACTTCGGGCATCGTCTCTCTCCCTGATCGCACCCTACGCCCCCCGGCATCGCAATCGACTGGCACTTTTGGCGGTGGTTGCAGGCCAAGCGGGGGCGCAGTTTCGGTGCAAATAATGGGGAGAGTTTTGATGCCGACATCGCGCCAATGGCTGCTGAACGGACATCCGCGCGGGCGCGGAATCGAAGATGGCGACTTTCAGCTCGTCGAGACCGACGTGGGTGCGGCGGGCGATGGTCAGCTTCTGCTCAAGACACTCTATCTCGGCTTCGATCCGGCGCAGAAGGGCTGGATGGAAAATATCGCCGACTATGTAGCGCCGATGGCGATCGGCGATGTGATGCGCGGCAGCGGGATCAGCGAAGTCGTCGAAAGCCGCCATCCGGGCTTTGCGGTCGGCGATCTCGTCATGGGCTCGACCGGCTGGACCGAATGGCATGTGTCGAGCGGTGAGGGGCTGGTGAAGATCGAGACCGGCCTGCCGCCGACCGCCATGCTGTCGGTCCTGGGGACGACGGGGGTGACTGCCTATTGCGGGCTGTTCAAGGTCGGGCGGCCGGTTGCCGGCGACACGGTGCTGGTGTCGGGCGCCGCAGGGGCGACGGGGTCGGTCGTGGGACAGCTCGCCAAGATCGCGGGCTGCCGCGCCGTGGGCATCGCAGGCGGCCAGGACAAGTGCCGCTGGCTCGTCGAGGAGGCGGGTTATGACGCCGCGATCGATTACAAGGCGGGCGACGTTCGGCGGCAGATCAAGCAACATTGCCCCGGCGGCGTCAATGTCATCTTCGACAATGTCGGCGGGGCGATCCTCAACGAAATGCTTGGCGAGATTGCGACCGGCGCGCGCGTCGCGGTGTGCGGCGGGATCAGCCGGTATGAGAGCGGATCGCTGCCCGCAGGGCCGCAGAATTATTTCAACCTGATCTTTCGTCGCGGGTCGATGGCGGGCTTCATCGTGCTCGACTGGGCGGCCGAATTTCCCGAAATCCGGCGGCGGCTCGAAGGCTTCGTCCATGATGGCCGGCTCAATTATCGCGAAGATGTGCAGCAAGGGTTCGAAAATGCCCCCGCGACATTGAAGCGTCTGTTCAGCGGCCAGAACCGCGGCAAGCAACTTCTGAAACTCTGAGGAGATCGACATGGGCAGGCTGGCAGGAAAGCGCGCGGTCATCATCGGCGCGGCATCGGCGAGAAATATGGCGCAGGTCACGGCGCGGATATTTGCGCGCGAGGGGGCGACAGTGCTGGTCGCCGGGCGAAAGCGGGAGCCGCTTGAGGCGCTCGCGGCCGAAATCGGCGGCCATGCCGCGCTGTGCGACATCACCGATAAGGCATCGGTCTTCGCGCTCGCTGACACCGCGAAGGCGACGATGGGCGGGGTCGATATTGCGATGAACGCGAGCGGCTGGGGACTGCTCAAGCCGCTGCTCGACGTGACCGAAGACGAGCTTGCGGCGATCGTCGCTTTGCAATTCACCGGGGTGCATCATTTTCTGCAGGCGTTTGTCGGCGCGATGCTGACGAACGATCCGACCGGGGGCTCGATCATCCAGATTTCGTCAGCCACGACGCGGTCTCCGATCAGCAATCATGCGGCCTATATTGGTACGAAGACGGGGTCGGAGGCGTTGATCCGCTGCGTCGCGAATGATTTCGGCGCCGCCGGAATCCGCGCGAATATCGTCTCGCCGGCGTTCACCGAATCGCCGATGACGCAGGGCGCCTTTGCGACGCCGGGGCTCGTCGACGCGTTCCTGCCGCGCTATCCGCTTGGACGGCTCAACACGTCCGAGGATGTCGCAAACGCGTGCCTGTGGCTTGCGAGCGACGAGGCATTTGTGACGGGCGAGAATCTCCAGCCCAACGGTGGACTCGCGCTGCGCGGCAATCCGCAGGAAGGCGATATTGCCGCCGCGGTCGGTGCGGCGATGGCGAAGCTGCAGGCCTAGCCGATCTGCCGTTCGCGCCCTTCCCAATAGGGCGCGCGCAGTTCGCGGCGGAGGATCTTGCCCGATGGATTGCGCGGCAGCGCGGGAATGAAATCGACCGACTTGGGGCATTTATAGCCCGCGATCCGTTCGCGCGCCCAGCCGATGATGTCGGCGCTATCGGCGCTGGCACCGTCACGCAGCACGACGCAGGCCTTCACCGCTTCGCCCCATTTGTCGTCGGGGACGCCGACGACTGCGACATCGGCGACCGCGGGGTGGCCGTAGATCGCATTCTCCACTTCGGCCGGATAGACATTTTCGCCGCCCGAGATGATCATGTCCTTCACCCGGTCGTGGAGGTAGAAATAGCCGTCCTCGTCGGTGTAGCCGGCGTCGCCGGTGCGCAGCCAGCCGTCGCCGTCGATCGTCTCTGCCGTCGCTTCGGGGCGGTCCCAATATTCGCGCATATTGGCCTGCGTCCGGATCGCGATCTCGCCGATTTCCCGCGGGGGCAGGGGATTTCCGTCGGTGTCGATCACGCGCATTTCGACGCCGCGGAGCGGCTTGCCGACCGACCGCATCCGCTCATTACCCGCCGGGTCGTGATCTTCGGGCGGCAGCGCGGCGATCGTTCCCGACGTCTCGGTCATTCCGTACATCTGGACGAAACCGCACTGGAAGATGTCGATGCACTGACGCAGCAGGTCGAGCGGGATCGGCGAGGCGCCATAGGCGATATGGCGGAGCCGCGAGAAGTCGACTTCGCGCGCGCGCGGCTGATTGACGATGATCTGCATCGCCGCGGGCACCATGAAAATTTTCGAGATGCCATAAGCCTCGATCAGGTCGAGCACGCCGCCCGGATCGAATTCGCGCGTGATCACCCCCGTCGCGCCATTGGTCATCACGGTGATGCCATAGCCGGTGCCGCCGATATGAAAGCAGGGCATTGCAACGAGCCCGACATCGTCGGCTTCCCAGCGTTCCCAATCGGCTTGCAGCGCGGGGTCTCGGTCGAGCTTCGATCGCAAGACCGACCCGTTGGTGAGCACCGCGCCCTTCGGCTTTCCGGTGGTGCCCGACGTATACATCTGGCTCACCGCATCCGCTGCGCCGCGCGGCACGTCGGGGTCGGTGTCGGTGTCGGCGAAGCTGTCGCGCCAGGTCCGATAGTCGGCAAAGCCGCCTGCGACGCCTTCGGTGGCGATCACATGCTCGACGCCCGGAAAAGCGTCGCGGTTTGCGGCGATGAGGTCGGTGAACTCGGGGCCGACGAACAGGATGCGCGCGGCGCAATTGTCGATGATCCACGCAACCTCGGGGACGGCGAGCCGCCAGTTGACCGGCGTCATCACGCCGCCTGCCTTGGCGACCGCCATCACCAGCTCGAAATAGATATCGCTGTTCTTGCCAAGATAAGCGACGCGGTCGTCGGGGTTCAGCCCGCGCGCGATCAGCGCGTTCGCGCCCCGGCTGCTGTTCGCGTCAAATTCGTCGTAGCGCGTTGCGCGCCCCTCGAAATGGAACAATATCTTGTCGGGCCGCTCTTGCGCATTCCTTCGAGCGACATCGGCGACCCGTTCAAATGCCGGCACCTTCACTTTGTCCGTCTCCCTATGCGTGACCGGCGCCCATCGCCTGCCGATAGAGACTGGAGTCCGCCGCATAGAAATTGCAATGGAAACCTGACGGTACGCGGAAGGGGACCTGGATCGTCGCGACCGGCCCCGCCGCAATGTCGAGCGCAGCGAAGATCGCGAGTTCGCTCGTCGCGGCACCGGCACGGTGAACGAGCGTCATCGCATAACCGTCGCCTTCGCCCTGCGCGCCAACCTTCGGAGCGAAGATCAGCTCGCCGCACGAGGCGCCGTTGCCGAAATGGTAATAATCTTCGGTGCCGCTGACGGTGTCGAAACGCAGCACGCCGTCCATCCCCTCGGCGCGCCCGTCGCGGCTGTTGAGGTTGATGTTGGCAAAGCTGTGCCGCGACGCGCGCGTGACAAAGCGGTCGTCGGGCCGCGGAAACTGGATGTCGCGGTCGTTGAGCGTCTCTTCCTTGATCCAGCTACCCCCTGAATTGGTGCGCGGATCGATCGTCCAGCGGCGCAGGCTCTGCTGCGTGTCGCCATGCGTCTGTTTGACGCCCGTTTCATCGGGGAACAGCGCTGTGCCATTGGCGGCGGCGACGTCGGCGATGATCTTGCCATCCAGTTCCCATACGTTGAGCTCGTGGAACATGTGGCGCGGCTCATAGTCGAACCAGCGCACATCGCTCGCCGATCCTTCGCGCGGCATCACAGCGAATTTGGTCGGACGGTTGTTCACCCACGCGGTCATCGGGCCGCCTTTCATGAAGCGGCCGAGATCGACGTCGATCGGGATTACCGGGAAGACGACCCAGTTTTCGGTCAGAAAGAAAGTATGCATCAACGCATTGTGCGGCATGTCGATCAGCTCGGCCTTGCGCACGCTGCCGTCGGCGGCAATCACGTCATAACGAATCTGCGCGGCGCCCATCGGTCCGTTGATCATCGCGCCGATATTGACGAGTTCGCCGGTATTATGGTCGATCTTGGGGTGAGCGGAGAAAGTCGTGGTGATCGTCCCGCCATAATGTTCCTCGCCGAGCGTCTCGAGCGTGCGCGGATCGAGTTCAACCGCGGGCGCCCCCTCCATCAGCGCGAGCAGTTTGCCGCCATGCACGATGATGTTGGTGTTCGCGGTGTTGTATCGCTTTCCCTGCGTTGACGGGTCGGCGGTCATCGGATTGCCGAACAGGCCGAACAGGCGTTTGCCCGCGGCCTTCTCCATCTCAAACTTCTCGGTCCGCACCCAGCGGTTGAGCATCGACGCGCGGCCACCTTCGATATGAAAGGCATAGACCATGCCGTCGCCGTCGAACCAGTGATACTCGCCCTCGCGCGTCGGATAGAGTGGCTCGGGCCCGTTACGATAGAAAACGCCGACCAGATCGTCTGGAATCTCGCCATCGACGATAAGGTCGGGGGCGGTCGCCTCGAACCGCACGGGCTGATGGTGTCCCGACAGAAAGGGATGATCGAAAAAGGCCTGCGTCATCTCGGTTCCTCTTGGTACTTTGGTTCATCAAACAAGGGGCGGTGCATTGCGCCGCCCCTTGCCCCCCTTGAGATCCCGTCGTGCCCTGACGGGAGTGCCCCGTCGTTAGAAGCGGAAGCCGAGTTCGACGCCGTAAGTGCGCGGCGACTGTGCGGCACCAAAGGTGAAGAGACCGGCAACCGGCAGGGTCGATGACAGACCCTTGTGATTGGTCAGGTTACGGCCGAACAGCGACAGGCTGACTTCGCGGTCATCGCCGAGGAAGTGCGTGTAACCGATCTGCGCCGAGAGATTTTCGCGATCCTCGGTAAAGCAGCGATTGTCGTTGGTTACCGCGCCGGGGGTGATCGGCTTGTTCGGCGCGATGCACGTCACATATTTGCTCTGATAGCGGAGCAGCGTCGAGGCGTCGAAGCGGCCCGATCCGACGTCTTTGCTATAGTTCAGCCCCGCCGACCATGCATATTTGGGGGCGCGGCGCAGCGTCAGCGTCGACACATCGTCGGCGATGCCATCCTGCGCACTGCCCGGCGTCAGGCCGACAACATCGTTGAAGAAATTCTTATACTTCGCGTCGGTGTAGCTGAACGATGCGTTGAAGCTGAAGGCCTCGGACATCTGCGCGATGATTTCGGCCTCAAAGCCCTTGATGTCGGCCGACGAAGCGTTGCGAACAACGGTTTCCTGCGGGCTCGACGATCCCGGCGGCGAAGGCTGCACCACCTCTTCCTGCTTGTTGTCATATTTGGTGTAGTAGAAAGCGATGTTGGTGCGCAGCGTGCGGTCGAGCCAGTCTGCTTTCAACCCGGCCTCATAAGCGTCGACCGTTTCGGGCTGATAGGGGCCAAGCGAAGTCGGCGATGCCGCGCGGCCGTTGAACCCGCCCGAACGGAAACCGCGCGAGAAGGACACATAAGCGAGCTTGCCCGGTTCGAACGTATATTCGGCGTTGGCGCGCCAGGTGAATTTGTTGAAGCTGTCCTCGCCCGAACAATTGGTCGCCGGGCTGTAGGCAGGCAGGACGACGCCGGGCGCGGGGCTGATCGTGCCGGTGACCGCAACGCAAGTCGTGCCGTCAAAGGTCGGCTGCGTGATGCGGACAAGCGCGCCGATGCGACCGTAATTGTTGAAGATTTCCTTCTTGTCTTTGGTGTAGCGCGCCCCGAGCGAAATTTTGAACTGATCCGACAGACGGATCTGCGCGTCCGCAAAGCCCGCGTAGGAGGTCGCGTCATGATCGACATATTGGCGGAGCACCGCGGTCGACCCGCCGCCCAATACGACGCCGAAGTTCGTCGATTGATCGAGCGTGTAGCCGCTGTCGAAATAATAACCGCCGACGAGCAGGTTGATGGAATCGCTGAACTCCGCGAGCAGGCGAAGCTCCTGGCTGAACTGGTGATATTTTTGTTCGCGGCGGGTCTCGAAGAAATTGGCGGAGCTGCCGTCGAAGTCCTGCGTCACCGATTCCTTGTTCTTGATGTAGCCAGTCACCGACGAAAGCGTGATGGTGTCGCTGAGGTCGATGTCGATATTGCCGGTGATGCTGTCGACATCGTTGCGGACCGGTGCGTCGATGTTGCTGAACGTCGTG
>JAURVS010000374.1 GCA_030655355.1 Sphingopyxis sp. | reverse complement strand
TGGCGCGCAAGAACAGCATCACGCTGTTCGGGCCCGAAAATAGCGCAGGAATTGTGAGTTTTGCGATGGCGGGGGTTCATCCGCACGACATCGGCACTATCTTGGATGAAAGCGGGGTCGCGATCCGCGCCGGGCACCATTGCGCACAGCCGCTGATGGAGCATCTGGGCGTCGCCGCGACCGCGCGCGCAAGTTTTGGCGTTTACAGCAATGACGATGATGTGGCGGCGCTGATCGATGGCCTCGCCCGCGTCGAGAGGATTTTCGGATGAGCGAGGACCGCATGATCAAGGTCGAGGAAGTGGAAAGCGTCGAAGCGCCGCCGAAAGCGCGCGTTGCGGATGTCGAGACGGCGCCGGAAACGATGGGCGAGAAACTGGAGCGCAAGCGCGACTATCTGGACGGCTTTCTTGCTGCGAAACCCGCGGCGGTCGAGCCGAGCGCGGTTGGCGGCGACCTGTATGAAGCGGTCGTCAACGCGCTGAAGGATATTTATGACCCGGAAATTCCGGTGAATATCTATGACCTCGGCCTCATCTATAATGTCGAGATCGACGAGGGCCATGCAGTCGTCACGATGACGCTGACGACGCCGCATTGCCCGGTCGCGGAATCGATGCCCGCCGAAGTCGAGTTGCGCGTTGGTGCGGTTCCGGGCGTCGGCGATGCCGAAGTCAATCTGGTCTGGGATCCGCCCTGGTCGCCCGAGAATATGAGCGACGAAGCACGCCTCGAACTGGGAATGCTGTGATGACTGAAACAAAAACCCGCGCCCGTCCTGCTGCGGTAGCGCTGACCGCCAATGCCGAAGCGCGCATCACGCAGCTGATGTCGGCTGCGCCCGAAGGTTCGATTGGCGTCCGCCTGTCGACGCCGCGCCGCGGCTGTTCGGGCCTCGCTTATTCGGTCGACTATGTCACCGAAGAGCAGAAGTTCGACGAGAAGATCGTGACGCCTGGCGGCGTGTTCTACATCGACGGCGCATCGGTGCTGTATCTGATCGGCAGCACGATGGACTGGGTCGAGGATGATTTCGCCGCGGGCTTCGTGTTCGAGAATCCGAACGCCAAGGGCGCGTGCGGGTGCGGCGAGAGCTTTACGGTCTAAACCGGAACGCGCATTTTCGCGCAAAATATGATAGCTTTCCTGCTTCAGGGGAGCTTTGCCATGACGCGCATTTTCTACCTGCTGTATGCCGGAATTGCTTACGCGATTTTCCTCGCGGTATTTCTGTATCTTATCGCATTCACCGGCAATCTGCCGGGTGCGCCGCTGGCGGTCGATCGCGGACCGGAGTCGCCGCTCGACCTTGCCCTGCCGGTGAATATCGCACTGATTGCGCTGTTCGGATTGCAGCATAGCGTGATGGCGCGCCCGGCGTTCAAGGCGGGCTGGACGCGGTTTATCCCACCGCCGATCGAACGCGCGACTTTTGTGATGATGACGAACCTCGTCCTGTTGATCCTGTTTCTTGGCTGGCATCCGATGACCGCGCCGGTCTGGACGATCGAAAGCCCGATTGGCGTCGCGATCCTGTGGGGCACGTTCGGGCTCGGCTGGGTGATCGTCCTCGTCAGCACATTTCTGATCAATCATTTCGAGCTGTTCGGGCTGCAACAAGCCTGGTTCGCGTTGCGCACCAAGGCGGCGGCGCAGCCAGTTCTGCACCAGCCCTTTTTCTACAAGCTTGTCCGCCATCCGCTCTACGCCGGCTTTTTCCTCGCCTTTTGGGCGACACCGGCGATGACGACGGGGCATTTGCTGCTCGCTGCAGGGCTGTCCATCTACATGCTCATCGCGATCCGGCTGGAAGAGCGCAATCTGGTCGACACGTTCGGCGCCGATTATGTCGCGTATCGCGAAACAACCCCAATGCTCGTCCCCGGCACCGGCGGGCGCAAGCGCACCTAGCGGCAGACCGTCCAGCCCATCGAGCGCGCCGCCATATCGAGGTGGAAATGATCAGCGTGCGCGCGGTTATAGTCGGGTGACAGCACCGTGCTGAACAGGCCGCAGGACTGATCGCGAACCGCGTGGAGAAACTCGCTGCGCTTGTCAGCGTCGGCCCAGTCGTTGATCAGCGCGACGCGCGTGCCGTCAGCCAGGACGAAGGCCGAAATGTCGATCGCATTGGCGGTCGAATGCTGGCTTAGCGTTTTCTCCCCGGCGATCTTGCGGCAATTATAGCTGCCGAGATTTTCGAGTTCGACGACCTTCTGCCCGAAATATTTTTGCGCCAGCGGCTGGACGACATCGCGGTTCCACAATGCCATCGTCGCGGTCACTGCGCAGCCCGGCGCGGCATTGGCGGGTCGCATCGTCGGCACAAAGCTGTTGCCGGTCAGCACCATGCGCTGGCTCGCGCGGCATTGGCCCTGCCCCACTGTCGGGCGATGCTCATAGCCCGCGCCTGCACGGTCGAATGCCGCAAAGCAGGCGCTGTTGTCGTCGACCAAGGCCGTGAGCTTGCGATGCGTCGCCCATCCTTGCGGCTGCGTCAGTTCGAAGCGCGCGGTCGGTATATGCTCGGGATGGTCGCGAACCCACTGCATGCCAAGGATCGCGCCAATGGTCAGCAGCACCGCAACGGCGAACCAGATCAGATAGGGGCGGAGAGTCTTCATCTTGTCCGTTTCTGCGTGCAGCAAATTACCGCTTGTTGAAAGCGTTTAGCGGCATCGCGAAGATATTGGTCGATCGATCAGATGCGCTTGGCGGTCAGGTCGTCGACGGCTTGCGCGCCGTCCGCCTGTTCGCTGCCCAGCGGCGTTCAACGCCATCTTTTGCGGCGATGGAGCCACGAAAATGGGGGCTGTGCAGGAGTAACCGCGTTGGTGGAGGCGCGCGCGGCAGTTTGCGCCGAACCGCGGGCTACAGCGGCAGAGCGCTATCCGTCTTGGCCCCGGCTTTCGCCGGGAACAATATATTGATCCCGCCGTAGGTGACAATCAGCTCAGCGGCACGAAGCTCACCGTCAGCCCGTCCTTGGGCCGCGGGATCGGCAGCACATGCCATTTGGGATCATAGCCCTCGGCGACGACGATGCGATGCGTCGTGATAACATGATGGAAAAAGATCTTCGCCTGCATATAGGCGAAGTGCAGCCCGAGACACATATGCGCGCCGCCGCCGAACGGGACCCATGCATATTTGTGACGCTCGCGCGCGACCTCAGGTGAAAAGCGCATCGGGTCGAATTTTTCGGGCTCGGGCCAATGCTCCGCCATCATGTGCGTATAGGCGGGGCTGACCCCGACCGACGTCCCCGCCGGAATGCGGTAGCCGCCATATTCGAAATCCTTGAGCGCGCGGCGCGGGAAGCTGGGGACCGGGGGCACGAGCCGCAGCGATTCCTTGAACGCCCATTCGGTCAGTTCGAGATCGCCAAGGCCGTTATGCCCGACGCCTTCGCCCGCTGGTGACACAGCAAGCATCTCTTCGCGCAGCTTGTCCTGCCATTCGGGATGTTTTGCGAGTTCCCAGACCATCGACGTGATCGAGCTGGTGATCGTGTCGTGCGCCGCCATCATCAGGAAGTTCATATGGTCGACGATCGCCTCGGCGCTCAGATATTCGCCGTCGTCACCCTGAGCGCGGCAGATCTGGCTAAAAATATCCTCACCCGCCCCTTCGCGCCGTTCGGGAACCATGCGCCCGAAATAGTCGACGAGATAAGCGCGACCTTTCGCGCCGCGGCCCATTGCGGTGAAAGGCAGCGGACGGCGGACGACGCCGATCGATGCCTGTACCATGTCGACAAACGCCTTGTTCACCTTGTCCGCTTCCGGGCCGAAGGGAATGCCAAGGAAGCTCGTCGCGGCGAGGTCGAGCGTCAGTTCCTTGACCGCCGGATAGAATTTGAAGGTCTTGCCGCTCCATTTGGCAACGCGGTCCTTGATCCCCTCGTTCAGCGAGTCGGCATAATGGCGCATCGGTTCGGGCTTGAACGCGACCGACAGGATTTTGCGGTCAGCGCGATGCTTTTCGAAATCCATCAGCATCAGGCCGCGCGGGAACAGCAGGTTCAACACTGGACCCCAGCCCTGTTCGGACGAGAAAATCTTGTCGCGGTCGAACATGACAAGCTCGTTCGCCTCGGGGCCATGCAGCGCGATGCTGCGCCCGCCGAAACTATTGTTGCGATAGACGCGGCCATATTTCGCGACCATGCGATTGGTGAAACCGCGATAATCGCCAAGCTGTTCGAGGGTGTTGCCGATCACCGGCATGCCATCTTCGCCCGGGATGTGGTCAAGACTATGGTCGGGATTGCGCGGCAGCCAATGCTGCGTTTCGGGGCCAAAGCGGGCCTCGGGCCATTTGATATTGGTGGGCGCGTTCATCGGTTCAATTCCTCGTCCATCTTGCCTTGTGCCATGCGTAACGCACTACTGACACTGATGCAAGTAACGCCGGTCCAACTCAGGGACGCTATTCACCGCAAATTCAACTCGACTCGTGCAGCTTCGTCACCAAGATGGCCCGCTCTGTCCGGCCCGATCAAGGAATGGCTCGATGCCCAAGAATTTGAAACGTCCGCTTTCTATCGCTCTTGGCGCGCTCGCGACGACGATGCTCGGCGGTTGCTATTATGGCGACGTGCAAGGCGTGGGCTATGCATCGGGCGGCGACTGCGCCGCGCGCTATGGCAACAGCTATTACGACTATGACGGCTACGCCTATGACGATGGCTATGGTTACGATTGCTATGATGCGTCGGATTATGGTGGCGGTTTTGCCCAGATCGGTTTCGGCGGAGGCTGGTACAACGATTATTATTATCCCGGTTATGGCACCTGGATGTTCGACAATTACCGCAACCGCTACCCACTGAGCGGTGGCTATCTGGACTATTGGGGTGGACGCCGTGCGTGGTGGAAACATCATGGCGGGCGCGGCAACGGCCAGCCGGGCCGCCCCGGCGGCTGGAACCGCGGCGACGGCGATGGCCGGCCGGGCGATGGTCGTCCGGGCCGGCCGGGCGGATGGAACCGCGGCGATGGCAACAATGACGGCCCGCGCGGCACGCGTCCGGGTCGTGGCCCCGCTAGCGGCAATCCCGGCACACCGCCGGTGACCGGCAATCCTGGACGCCCCGACTGGGGCGCCGGTCGGCCGCGGCCGGGAGTGCAAGGCGAAGGCAATGTCGGTCGCCCGCGTCCGAACCGCCCCATGCCCGGCGGCGGCATTTCAAGCCCGGGGGCGACCGATGGCGCCGGGCGCCCGGTGCGGACGCGCCCTGCACCGTCGGCAATGCCCGACCGTGGTCCGCGCCCCGAGCGCCCCGCGCCTGTCTATCGGGCGCCGCAGCAACAGTCGGCGCCCGTCGTCCGCAGCTCGCCCGAACCGCGCCCGGCGCCTGAGGGCCGCGCGCGGATGAATGAACAGCGGCCTGACTAAACCGGGCGTTCGGGCATCAGGCGTCCGGTTTCGACCGGACGTCTGTGACCATATCCTCCGCCAGTTCCAGACCGCGAGCGCCGCCATGCACCGTATTTGCGGGGGCGTGCGGCCGATCCATGTCGGCCGGGTCGGGATCTTCCAGCATGCCTTCCCATTTGGTGATGACCGACGTCGCGACGGCGTTGCCGACGACGTTGGTCGCGGTGCGGCCCATGTCGAGGAACTGGTCGATCGCGAAGATCAGCGCGACACCCTCGATCGGCAGGTCGAACATCGCCAGCGTCGCGGTGATCACGACGAGGCTGGCGCGCGGGACAGCAGCGATGCCCTTCGACGACACCATCAACGTCAACAGGATCAGGATTTGCTCCGTGATCGACAAGTCGATGCCATAGGCCTGCGCAATGAAGATAGTCGCGAAACTCGCGTACATCATCGACCCGTCGAGGTTGAAGCTGTAACCCAGCGGCAAAACAAAGCCCGAAATGCGGCGCGGCACGCCGAAGCGGTCAAGCTGCTCGAACAGTTTCGGCATCGCAGCCTCGGACGAGGCCGTCGAGAAAGCGATTAGCAAAGGCTCACGAATATAACGGATCAGCGAGAAGATACGGCGGCGCAGGAAGATCGCACCGATGCTGAGCAGAATGATCCACAGCACGACGAGCGACAGATAAAATTCGGTGACGAGCTCAGCATAAGTGCCAAGGATGCCGAGGCCATATTTGGCGACAACGCCCGCGAGCGCACCGAACACCGCGATCGGCGCAAGGCGCATCACATAGCCGGTGATCTGCAGCATCAGTTCGGCAAGCGCCTCGGCACCGCGAAGGAGCGGCCGGCCCTTTTCGCCGATGGCGGTGAGGCCTACGCCAGCAAAGAGAGCAAAGACCAGAATCTGGAGGACGTTGTTGTCCGCCATCGCCTGGAAGATATTTTTCGGGAACACATGTTCGACGAATTCGAACAGATCGAGCTTCTTGACCTCACCCACTTCGGCGATCGAATGCGCGCCGACGGTGAGGTTCAGGCCTGCGCCCGGCTGGAAGAAATTGACCATGATCAGGCCAAGGCTGATCGAAATCAGGCTGGCGAGAATGAACCATGTGATCGCGCGCGTGCCAATGCGGCCGAGCGCCGAGCTGTCGCCCATATGCCCGATGCCGGCGACGAGCGTGCCGAGGATCAGCGGCGCGACGACCAGCTTGATCAGGTTGAGAAAGATGGTGGAGAGCGTGCTGAAGCTGCGCAGCCAATATTCGAACGCCTGGCTGTCGGCTGGCACATAGACCCGGACCAGATAGCCGGTGATGACACCCAAAATCATGCCAATCAAAATATACAAAGTCAGGCGATGGCCCATCAATTCACTCCCCTGTTCCGCCGCGGCGGATCATAATGCAGCGGGGGTAACAGCCCGATCGCTGCCGGGCAATCGCCACGCGACGATCAGGGGGTCCAGAAGGCGAGCGCGGCGCAACCCGCGACGCCGGTCAATATGTTGAGCGGCACGCCTATCCGTACAAAATCCATGAAACGATAGTCGCCCGCGGCATAGACAAGGGTATTCGTCTGATAACCGACGGGCGTCGCGAAACAGGCCGATGCGCCGAGCATCAGCGCGATCAGCAGCGGCTGCGGCGCGACCCCGGTCGCCTGGGCAATCCCGATCACCAGCGGTCCCATCAGCGCTGCGACGGCATTGTTGCTGAGCAGTTCGGACAACAGCAGCGCCGAAAAATAGACGATCGCGATCACTGCCCATTGCGGCGCGTCGGTCAATATGGGGTCAAGCGCCCCCACCATCAGCGCGACCGTGCCCGCCTGCTCGAGCGCCGCACCGACCGCCAGCATCGCGAATATCAGGATCAGCACATCGCCGTCGATGCTGCCCCACGCTTCCGACGCGTCGATACAGCGCGTGAGCAGCACGATCGCCACACCAATAAACGCCGCGATCCCGATCGACATCACATTGGTAGCCGATAGCAGCACCACGCTGGCCATCACCAGGATCGCGATCCACGCGCGGCGTCGCCTGAACGCCGTGACCGATGCCATTGCGAGCCCAATCAGCCCGGGATTGTCGCGCAAGCGCGCGATATTCGCTTCGTCGGCTTCGACGAGCAGACGGTCGGCGGCGCGGATGCGGTTTTCGGAAAGCGTCGGCCCCGGATGATGGCGAAAGCGCGAGACGCCGAGGATGCGTACGCGCAGGCGCTGCAAAAACGGAATTTCGGCGAGAGGCCGATCGATCGAGCGGTGATTGGGCGCGACTGTGACTTCGACGACGGTCGAATCACCTTCGGGGCTTTCGCCGATGCCGATCGCGAAACGCCCCTCGCTTCGCACCGTCATCAGCGCGGCGCCGTCAAGCCGCGCGACAATGCGGTTGCCTGCCGCGAGCCGGTGATTCTGCGCGTCGCTTCCGGTCAGCAACCGGCCGCCCGCAACGACGCCGACGATCTGCGCCGGCGCAATGTCAAGGCTTGCGGCGTCGAGCGACATGTCGATCGCGCGATCATCGTCGCGGAGGACCAGTTCGGTGAGATAAAGCTGCTCTGTGCCGTCACTTTTTTCGGCAATGCGCGGATAATCGGAGGGCAGAAAACGCGCCATGATCAAGAGGCCTACGACGCCCGCCGCCGCGACCGCCAAGCCAAAGGGCGTGATGCTGAACAGGCCGAAACGTTCGATCCCCGCCTGTTCGGCGATCCCGGCGACGACAAGGTTCGTCGACGTGCCGATCAGGGTCAGGCAGCCGCCCAGCACCGCGATCACCGAAAGCGGCATCAGCAATTTCTTGGGCGACACGCCCAGCGCTTCGGCAAGGCGGAAGCAGACCGGCATCATCACCACGACGAAAGGCGTGCTGTTGATGAAACCCGATACAAGCAGGCCGCCGCCGAACACTTCAAGCACCGCGAGGCGCGGATGCCGCTTGGCCCGGTCGACGACATAATTGCCGACCTTGTCGATTACTCCGGTGCGGATCAGCGCGCCTGACAAGATGAACATCGCGCCGACGGTCAGCGGCGCACTGTTCGAAAACACGCCATAGGCGCCTTTTTCGTCGAGCAGCCCCAAAGCGAGCATGACACCCGCACCCGACACGGCGACAACCGAAGGCGAAAAACGCTCCCAGACGAATGCCGCGAACATGCCCGCGAGGACAAGCAGACCGATGACCGGCTTTTGCTCTGCAATGAACCCCGCGATAAATTCCACTAGAACATCAGCCGCATTGTGCCCTGTGTAGCAGCTTGTGATCGGCAAGGACGAGCGCCATCATCGCTTCGACCACGGGCGCGCCGCGGATGCCGACGCATGGGTCATGGCGGCCCTTGGTGACGATATCGGTCGCCTCGCCCGCCTTGTTCACCGTCGGCACGGGGGTCAGGATCGAACTGGTCGGCTTGAATGCGATACGCACGACTACGGGCTGGCCGGTCGAAATGCCGCCCGCGATGCCGCCGGCATTGTTCGACAGGAAATCGGGACGGTTGCTGCCGTCAGTCGCGGGGCGCATCGGGTCGGCATTTTCTTCGCCGCGCAACCGCGCCGCCTCAAATCCGGCACCGATCTCGACGCCTTTCACGGCGTTGATACCCATCATTGCGGCCGCGAGGTCGCTGTCGAGCTTGGCATAGATGGGCGCGCCCCAGCCCGCGGGAACACCGCTCGCGGCGCATTCGATGACCGCGCCGAGCGAGCTGCCCGATTTGCGCGCGGCGTCCATTAATCCTTCCCAGCGCTGGGCAGCGGCGGGGTCAGGGCAGAAAAAGGGATTGCGATCAATTTCTTCGAGGTCGAAGTTAGCGGGATCGATCGCGTCGCCGCCGATTTCGGCGACCCATGCGTGGATCTGAACCTCGGGGATTATCAGCCGCGCGACGCCGCCCGCCGCGACGCGCGCCGCAGTTTCACGCGCACTCGACCGCCCGCCGCCGCGATAATCGCGGATGCCGTATTTCGCATCATAAGCGTAATCGGCGTGGCCCGGGCGATAGGCCTGCGCGATCTCGCCATAATCCTTCGATCGCTGATCGACATTCTCGATCATAAGGCTGATCGGCGTCCCCGTTGTCTTGCCCTCGAACACGCCTGACAGGATGCGAACCTGATCGGGTTCCTGCCGCTGCGTCGTGTGGCGCGACTGGCCGGGACGACGCTTGTCGAGGAAGGGCTGGATATCGGCTTCGGAGAGTGACAGGCGCGGCGGACAGCCATCGACGATCGCACCGAGCGCGGGGCCGTGGCTTTCCCCCCAAGTCGTGAAGCGAAGAACGCGCCCGAAGCTGTTGAAACTCATACGAGCGCGATGTCCGGTGCATCTTCCTGTTTCATGCCGACGGTGTGATAGCCCGCGTCGACATGGTGCGTTTCACCCGTAACGCCCGACGCCAGATCGCTCAGCAGGTAAAGCGCCGAGCCGCCGACGTCGTCGATCGTGACGTTGCGGCGCAGCGGGGCATTATGCTCGTTCCACTTCAGGATCAGGCGGAAGTCGCCGATGCCCGAGGCGGCGAGCGTCTTGATCGGCCCCGCCGAAATCGCATTCACGCGAATTCCCTGCGGTCCGAAATCATTGGCGAGATATTTGACGCTGGTTTCGAGCGCCGATTTGGCGACGCCCATGACGTTGTAGTGCGGAATGACCTTTTCGGCGCCATAATAGCTGAGCGTGAGCATCGACCCGCCGCCCTTGCCCGTCTCAGGATCGAGCGGCGGCATCATCGGCGCAGCGCGCGCGGCGACCGCGGTGAAGCTGTAAACGCTGATGTTCATCGTCATCAGAAAATCGTCGAGCGTCACATCACTGTAATTGCCGCGAAGCGCTTCCTTGTTCGTGTAGCCGATCGCGTGGACGACAAAGTCGATCGTCGGCCAGCGCGCCGAAAGCGCCGCAAAGGCTGCGTCGAGATTGTCCATGTCGGAGACGTCGCAATCGATCAGGAAATCGCATCCCAATTCTTCGGCGAGCGGCTTCACCCGCTTGAGCATCACGTCGCCCTGATACGAAATCGCGAGTTCGGCGCCCTGCGCGTTCAGCGCCTTGGCAATACCCCATGCAAGCGACTTGTCGTTCGCAAGGCCCATAATCAGCCCGCGCTTGCCAGTCATCAGACCCGTCATTGTTTGTCTCCGGTCTTTTCCATAATTACATCGTCGACGCGCCCAATAGCGTCATGGCCCAAATCCTCAACCTCAACCAAAGCGGCGTTGAGTTCGGCGCCCATCACCATACCCAATCCGACAAGATAGAAAAAGAACAGCGCGACCATCACACCCGCGAGGCTTCCGTAGGTTGCGTCATAGCTGAGCAGGCTGGCGAGCAAGGGCGGCAGCGCGAGCGTGACCGCGATCCACCACAAGGTCGTGAACAGCGCGCCCGGCCATTTTGGAAATTGTTTGCGCCGATATTTGGACGGCGTGAGGCTGTAGAAGAGCATATAAATCGCGAGGAACAGGCCAAAGCCCGATACGCCGCGCGAAATCGCGACGACACCGAAGGACTGGAACTGCTCGGGCAGCACGCGGGTGACGAATTGCTCGATGCCCACGATCAGCACCTGCATGCTGAACGACAGCAGCATCAGCACGACCGCCCCGGTAATGATACCGATCGACAGCAGCCGATAGTGGAAAAAGCCTTTGCTGAAATGCGTCCCATAAGCGCGGCGCAGAATGTCGCGCACCGTTTCGATCAGGCTGCCGACGGTCCAAAGCGCGACGAGCGCGCCGAGCCACAGAAAAATGCCCGTTCGCGCGGTCATGACTTCACGGATCGGGCCTGCCAACGCCTTTGCCACGGTCGGCGGCATCGTCGAGAAGACGGCTTCGATCGCCGCTTCGCCGCCGACGCTGCCGCCAAAGATCGAAAGCGCGGCCGCCATCAGTATGAAGAAAGGGAAGAGCGCGATCAGCGCCAGATAGGCCAGATTACCGGCGTGGATGAACCCGTCGGTATAAGTGCCGACGACGACGCGGCGCATGATGCGATAGGCGCGGGTTCCCGGGCCGAGTTGCTCGCGGCCGCGGGCGATGACCCCTTCCGCGCGGGCGCGCAGCTTGACCCGCTTCGCCCGTTCGGCACGGGCTTCGGGGGAATGTGGCGAATGGCCGCCAGCCATAAATTCCTTGCCGACCTCGTCGGCGACCTCACGCTCGAGCGCAGCGACGATCTTTTTTTCGTTGGCGTCAGCCACGCATCATACGCCAAGATCCGCGCGCACGTCGCGCGGATCGGTCCACTCGCCGAGCAAGGCCACCAGCGCATCGTCATCGGCGGGCAGATCGACCATCAGCCGCACCAGCTGGTCGCCGCGACCGCCGCTCTTCTGGCTGAATCCCTTGCCCTTGAGGCGCATCACCTTGCCCGAGGTGGAGCCGGCGGGGATCGACAGCATCACCGGGCCGTCGACCGTCGGCACCTTGATCTTGGCACCCTTGACCGCCTCGTCCAGCGTCACCGGCAGGTCGAGGCGGATATTGGCGCCCTCGCGGATATAGAAAGGATGATCCTTGACGGTGATCGTGACGATGCCGTCGCCCGTGCCCCCCGGCCCCGCCTGCCCTTTGCCCGCAAGGCGCATCTGCGTACCAGTCTCCACCCCGGCGGGAAGTTTCAGGTCGATCGTGCCGCCATCGGCGAGCGCAATGCGCTGCGGAGCCTGTGTCGCGGCGTCGATAAACGACACCGACAGGCGATAGGCAACATTGGCGCCCTTTTGCGGCGGCGCGTTGCGGCCGCCGAAGCCGCCGAACGGACCGGCACCCGCTCCGCCGCCGCTGCGGCCGAACAGGCCTTCGAAAATATCGCCGAAGTCGGAGTTTTCATTGCCGAAGCCGCTGAACCCGCCTGGCCCGCTGCGTTGGTCACCGCGAAATCCGCCGCCTCCGCCGCCGTAGCCGAAGGGCATGGCGGGATTGCCCTCGGCGTCGATTTCGCCGCGGTCGAATTGCGCGCGCTTGGTCTTGTCCGACAAAATGTCATACGCCCTCGCCACCTCGGAGAATTTCTCCGACGCCTTCGGGTTGTCCTTGTTCTTGTCGGGGTGCAATTCCTTGGCGAGTTTACGATACGCGGATTTGATTTCGGCATCGCTCGCGCTCTTTGCAACGCCCAGGGTGGAATAGGGATCGGCCATTTTGCTCCTGTAACCCGATAAGTGGCTGACCGTGAAGGCCCGATTGCGCGTCGATGTGGTAATGTCCCGCGAAACGGTCAAGTTCCATATATCCTGCTCGACCATATGGGCGCAGCGCATTATGACCGCGCGCATGACGAACAATCCCTTTGCCCTGTTCGATAGCTGGTTCACCGAAGCGCGAGCGAGCGAGCTCAACGACGCCAATGCGATGGCGCTTGCGACGGCTACCGCCGACGGTCATCCGTCTTTGCGCATGGTGCTGCTGAAGGGTCATGGTCCCGATGGCTTCATTTTCTATACCAATCTCGACAGCCGCAAAGGCGGGGAGCTCGCCGAAAACTCTCATGTTGCGCTGCTCTTCCACTGGAAATCGCTGCGACGGCAGATCCGTATCGAGGGCGCCGTGACCCCCGTCGACGACGCCACGGCAGACGCCTATTTCGCGACGCGCAGCCGCGACAGTCAGCTTGGCGCGTGGGCGAGCGACCAATCGCGTCCGCTCGACGAGCGCGCGACCTTCGAAAAGCGCTTCGACGAGGCACAGGCGCGCTTCGAGGGACAGGATGTGCCGCGCCCCCCGCGCTGGTCGGGCTGGCGTGTGACCCCAGCGGCGATCGAATTCTGGCAGGATCGCGCGCACCGGCTGCACGAGCGCACGCGTTTCACGCGCGACGGCGAGGGCTGGTCCAGCGGGCTGCTCTATCCATGAGCGCGGCGCGCCGCCTTCCCATTACGCAGGTCGACGCCTTTGCCGATCGCGCGTTTACCGGCAATCCCGCAGCGGTGATGCCGCTCGAGGAATGGCTTCCCGATGCGGTGCTACAGGCGATAGCCGCCGAGAATAATCTGGCCGAAACGGCATTTCTGGTTCCCGACGAGACCGAAGAATCCGATTATGAGTTGCGCTGGTTCACCCCCGCACTCGAAGTCGCCTTGTGCGGCCATGCCACGCTGGCGAGCGGCCATGCCCTTCTTTCGGCGGCGCCCTGGCGCAATGACATGAGCTTTCGCACGCGCAAGGCCGGCATCCTGCGCGTCATGCGGAATGGCGACGACGATGGTTACAAGATGGCGCTGCCCGCTTATGCCCCGACCGCGAAAGCGTTGCCCGATATCAGCCGCGCGATGGGCGGCGATGTTCGCGAGACGTTGTGGCACGATGGCGGTTATGCGGTGATCGTCTATCGCGATGCCGAAAGCGTCCGCGCGCTCACCCCCGACCTGCGCGCGCTGAAGAATGGCGGCGACATACTCTATATCGCCACCGCACCGGGGTCCGACGACCCGTCGGGCGCCGATGTCGTGAGCCGCGCCTTTGCGCCCGGCGCCGGGATCGACGAAGACCCGGTAACCGGATCGGCGCACTGCGTTCTGACGCCCTATTGGGCCACCCGATTAGGTCGCGACCGTTTCGCGGCCTATCAGGCGAGCGCGCGCGGCGGCCATGTCGGCTGCCGCCTCGATGGCGAACTGGTCGAACTTACCGGTCGCTGCGTCACGACGCTGGTCGGCGATTTTTTGCTATAGGGCTTCGGTCAAATCGGCGAGATGGCGGCGCAGCGCGGGGAACTGGTCGTCCTTGGTCATTCCGAGGCGCACGATCGTCAGCCGCTGCGATGGCGAGACGATGATATATTGGCCGCGATGGCCGATGCAGGCGAACAGGTCGTTCGGGCCGCGGTCGGGCCATAGCGCGGGGCTTGCGCCTGCGGGCCGTCTGCGATTGAGCCAGATGTGCCCGCCGTAGCCGCCGTCGTTCGCCGATGGCGCCAGCATGAACTTCATCCAGGTTTCGGGAAGCAGCCGCTGACCATTGACGACGCCATGGTTGCGCAGAAATTCGCCGAATTTCGCATAATCGCGCGCGGTGGCGTGCATGATCGACCCGCCGATCATCGTGCCCTTGGCATCAAACTCCGGCGTCAGACTGGTCATGCCGAGCGGCTCGATCAGCCGCCCGCCGATGAAGTCGCGCATCGCGTCGCGCCGTGCCGCGGGATTCTGCGACGGGGTCAGCGTGTCGGCGATAATGTCCGCCAAGATGACGCTGGTCGCCGAGCTATAGTTGAAGACCTCGTCGGGCTGCGCCGCTGCAGGCTTGGCCTCCGCAAAGCCCGCCATGTCGGTCGCACCGCCGCCAAATAGCATCGATACCGTATCGCCCTGCCAGACCGGATCGCCATTTTCGACATGCTCGAGCCCCGACGACATATGGAGCAGATTGCGCAGCGTGATCGCGCCGCGCGGATCGCCGCTGCGCTGCCATCCTTCGACCGGGGCGGGTCCATCGAGCGACAATTGTCCGTCGGCGACAAGAAAGCCGGTGAGGACGGCGGTGATGCTCTTCGCCATCGACCAGCTGATCAGTTTCGATTCGGGGCCAAATCCCGCGCCATAGCGTTCATAGATCGGCTGGCCATCGCGCAGCACATAAAGCGCACGCGTTTCGCCGACCGCGTCGGCATCGGTGAACAGCGCATCGGCGCGCGCGCGAACGGCGGCGGGAAGCGCTGGCAGCGGCTGTGGCGTGTCGACCGCCGCGACGCCGTCGAGCGACGCACCGAATTTCGGCGCGGGCGAGGCGGGCGCCAGATTGCCCTGCCCTGCGGCATGGCTCAGCGACCATGCGCCGAGCATTGCGAGGGCGGCACTTGCCAGCAGCCGTTTTTTGGTGATCATGGCGGCAGTGAATAGCACCAACCCGACCGGTCCTTCAACGGGCGAGACACCGGCCGCCGCGCCGCCGCCCGCGGTCCCCGCCCCGCCCCCCGCAGAGGTGCGCAAAAAGCCCAGTCGCTGGGGCGGCTGCCTGCCGTGGGCGATCATGCTCGCAGTGCTGCTCGCGGTTTTCGCGATCTGGAAATTTCCATCGTTCAAG
>JAURVS010000360.1 GCA_030655355.1 Sphingopyxis sp. | reverse complement strand
CGAATGACAGCGGCGGCGAGAAACGCGAATATGATATTTTCTTCAAGCAGTCGGTCGACGGGCTCAACAAGGGCGCGGCGGTGCAATTCTCCGGCGTGCCCGCAGGGCAGGTTCGCGAAATCGCGCTGTGGCCCGAAGATCCGCAATTCGTCCGCGTCCGTATCGAAGTCAATGAAGGCGTCCCCGTGCTGCAAGGAACGACCGCCGCGCTCGAAGGCGTGGGCTTCACCGGCGTGTCGCAAATCTCGCTCGATGGTGCGGTCAAGGGCGCGCCCGCGATCGCCGACAAGGGCCCCGCGGGCAAGCCGGTGATCCCGACGCGCATCGGCGGACTTGGCGAACTGCTCAACACCGCGCCGCAGTTGCTGCAGCGCCTGTCGACGCTGACCGAGCGCCTCGCCGAACTGGCGGACGATGAAAATCAGGCGAGCCTTCGTGGCATTCTCAAAAATGTCGAGCAATCGACTGCGATCCTCGCACGCAATGGTCCGGCGATTGAAAAGGCGCTCGCCGACACGCGCATCGCGATCCAGCAGACGGGAAATGCCGCCGAACAGATCGGCAGCCTCGCCGCATCGGCGCAGGGCACGATCGACCGCAATGTCGATCCGGCGATGGCCAATCTGCGCGATACGCTGAAGTCCGCCAACGCATCGATGGCGACGCTGGAAGGCGCGATCTCGGACGCGCGCCCGGGCCTCAAGACGTTCAGCGAAACGACGATCCCCGAAGCCAATGCCCTGATCCGCGACCTGCGTCGCACCTCGGCTTCGCTATCGAGCCTGACCGACAAGCTCGACCAGCAAGGTGCGGGCGCCGTCATCGGGGGCAGCAAGCTGCCCGACTATAAGAAGTGAGGACGACAACCCCCATGACCAGTTCCTTCCGCCGCCTTCGCACACCGCTGCTCGTCGCTGTCGCTGCAGTCTCGCTGTCGGCATGCTTCGGCCTGGGCGGTAAAACACCGCCGTTTCTCCTGACGCTCGACGCTGCGGCGGCTCCGAGCGCAGGCGGCGCGCGCACCTCGTCTGAGTCCGCGACGCTGACGATCCTGATTCCCACCGCGCCGCAAAAGCTGCGCACGACGCGGATTCCGGTGCAGCAGGACGGATCGAGCGTCACTTACGTTAAGGACGCGCAGTGGGTCGAAGCGCCCTCGCGCCTTTTCCAGCGGCTTGTATCGGAAACCGTATCGGCCAGCACGACACGCGTCGTGCTCGACGAGGGACAATATCTGACCGCGCCGGGCGAGCAACTCGCAGGGCAGCTCATGGAGTTTGGTGTCGATGCGGGCACCAACGAAGCCGTTGTCGTTTATCAGGCGATGCTGGTGTCGGCGGGCGGCAAGAGTGTGACGCAGCGCCGCTTCGAAGCGCGTGAGGCCATCGGGGGCAAAGTTGAAGCGAAGCCCGTCGGAGAAGCCTTGACCCGCGCAGCGAACAAGGTTGCGGTCGAAGTGACGGGCTGGCTGGGCAGCTAACGCGCCCACCCCCATTGCCATTTCCCGACGCGGCGACTAGAGCGCGCCGCATCACATAGCCTATATCTGCGCAGCCTCTTCCGGGTTTCCGGCTTGCGCCTTTTCCTTTCGAGCCCGCCGACTTGAAAGGATCATGCCATGGCGTGGGTTATCCTCGCGATTGCCGTCGTTACCGAAATCATCTGGGCGCTCAGCCTGAAGTGGGCCGCGACGGTCGGGTCATGGCAGGCATCCATCGTCCCCGTTTCGCTGAGTTTCGTGAACATGGCGCTGCTGGCATTGGCGATGCGCGGCATCTCTGCCGGGACTGCCTATGCGATCTGGACCGGTCTCGGCGCGGTCGGCGTTATCATCGGCGGGGTGTTCTGGTTCGGCGAGAAAGTGAACGGCGTGCAGATCGGCTTTATGGCGCTGATCGTGATCGGCGTCGTGGGCACGAAGCTGTTCTCGACGGCTTGATCGAACGCGGCGGGACGGTTTTGGCCGATTGAGATGATTGTCCCGGTCGCGCAGGTCAGCGTTCCCCGGCGAAAGCCGGGGCCCAGAGGGCACAGCGCTGCACCGCGTTGGCCCCGGCTTTCGCCGGGGAACAGGATATGGCTTGTCGCAAAGGATCATGCTTCGGCTTGATCCGAGGTCCATGACGTCAGCCAGCCGCGGGTCCCGGGTCAGGCCCGGGATGACGGGAGAATGATTTTGCCGCCCGTCAGCCCAGCAAGCTTTTCGACGCCTGCTCGGTGACGTCGCGCGACAGGCCCGGCTGCGCGAGGATGCGCTCCAACTCGGCCTTCATCAGCGCCTGCCGCGCCTCGTCGAAGCGCTTCCAGCGGCCGAGCGGCGGGATCATTTTCGCCGACGTCTGCGGGTTCTTCGGATCGAGTGCGATCACGAGGTCGGCGATCAATCGATAACCCGCGCCATCGGCCTGATGGAACGCCGCCTGATTGCCCGTAAGGGCGCCATAGAGCGAGCGCACGCGATTGGGGTTTGCCAGGGTGAAGTCGGCGTGCCGGGCAAGCTCCTTCACCGCATCGACGGTGTCGGCGCGCAGCGACCACGCCTGCACCTGAAACCATTTGTCGAGCACGAGCGGATTGTCGCGATAGCGCTGATAGAAAATGTCGAGCGCAGCGACGCGTTCGTCGCTGTCGCCATGCGCGAGCGTCGCGAGCGCGGCTTGCCGCTCGGTCATTCCGTCGGCGTCGGAGAAAATCCCGAACGCCAACGCCGGAACATCATCAATCCCGGTGGCGGCGAGATAGGCAAGCGCAACACCGCGGAGGCGGCGGCCGCCCTTTGCCTTGCGCGACAAGTCGGTCGCGGGCGGCGCGGTGCCCGAAAGGATCGTCCGCCATTCGCTTTCGAGCGCGGTGCCGATTGCGGCCTGCAGCGCGAGCCGCTCGCGGCGGATCGCGTCGGGATCGACGGTCACCATCTGGTCGCCGATAAACGCTTCGCTCGGCAGCAGAATCGCTTCGGCGACGAAGGCCGGATCGTCGGCTGCTCCCGTCAGCGTCTGGCGGATCGCGTCGATCACCGCCTGATTGTCGCCGCCCTTGCCTGATACCGCTGCGACAAGCGTGTCGAGGATCAGTTGCTGCAAGGCTTCGTAGCGCGCGAAGGGATCGTTGTCGTTCGCCGCAAGCCAGGCGAGTTCGCCCGGCCCACGCTCGAAATCGACGATAACCGGCGCGGAGAAGCCGCGATTGACCGACAGCGCGGGCCGCGCGGCGAATTTGCCGAGCGCGATCCGCTGCGTCGCGCCGGTCAGCGTGACCAGCGTGTCAGGGAGCGTCTGACCGCTGCCATCCATCGCGAAGGCGGCGAGCCGCAGCGGCATCATCATCGGCAGCTTTTCGGGCTGCCCCGGCGTCGGCGGAACCGTCTGCACGATAGCGAGCGCCCATTCGCCGTCCGCTTCGGTCAGCGACAATTTAAGCCTTGGCGTTCCCGCCTGTTCGTACCAGCGGCGGAATTGGCCAAGGTCGATGCCCGCGCCATCTTCGATCGCCTTGACGAAATCCTCGCACGTCGCCGCTTCACCGTCGTGGCGGTCGAAATAGAGATCGGTGCCTTTGCGGAAGCGATCGGCGCCGACCATCGTCGCCATCATGCGGATGATCTCGGCGCCTTTGTTATAGATGGTCGCGGTGTAGAAGTTCGAGATTTCCTGAAAGCTGTCAGGCCGGATCGGATGCGCGAGCGGACCTGCGTCCTCGGGGAATTGTGCGGCGCGGAGAAGCCGGACATCTTCGATCCGCTTGACCGGGGGCGAGCCCATGTCGGCCGAGAAGCTCTGGTCGCGAAAGACGGTGAAGCCTTCCTTCAGGCTGAGCTGGAACCAGTCGCGGCAGGTGACGCGGTTGCCCGACCAATTGTGGAAATATTCATGCGCGACGACGCCCTCGACTCCGTCATAATCGACGTCGGTCGCCGTGTCGGGATCGGCGAGGATGTAGCGCGTGTTGAAAACGTTGAGCCCCTTATTCTCCATCGCGCCCATGTTGAAATCGCTCACCGCGACGATGTTGAACAGGTCGAGGTCATATTCGCGGCCATAGACGCGCTCGTCCCACGCCATGCTGTCCTTGAGCGCCTGCATCGCATGATCGGTGCGATCCTCGTCGCCGCCGCGAACCCAGATGCCGAGTTCAACCTCGCGCCCTGACATCGTCGTGAAGCTGTCGCGGTTGACGACCAGATCGCCCGCGACGAGCGCGAAGAGATAGGAGGGCTTCGGCCAGGGATCTTCCCACAGCGCCCAATGATTGCCACCCTCGCCTTCGCCCTGTTCGATGCAATTGCCGTTCGACAACAGGATCGGGAAGGCCGCCTTGTCGCCCTCCATCCGCACCTTGTAGCGGCTGAGCACGTCGGGGCGGTCGGGATGGAAGGTGATGCGCCGGAAGCCTTCGGCCTCGCATTGCGTGCAGAGCAGGCCGCCCGACGCATAAAGCCCCGACAATTGCGTATTCGCCGCCGGATCGATGATCGTATCGATCTCAACGATCGCCGCCGTCCGCTCGCCCAGATCGACGATCAGGTCGCTGCCGTCGATCCGCCAGTCGTTCCAAACCTCGCCGTCGACGCGCACCGCTACCGGGGTCAGTCCGTCGCCGCGCAGCAACAAGGGCACCGGCGCCTCGGCCGCACGCACTACCGACAAGGCCGCACCGACCTTGGTCGCATTGATGCCGAGCGCGAAGTCGAGCGCGATGTCGGGGATCTGCCACTCGGGGGCGCGATAGTCGCCGCGATAGATGGTGACGGGGACGGCGGGCGTGGTAGAGGCATCTGTCATAATAAGCGATCTAGGCGCGGGGCCTTGGTCGCGAAATAAGGGAGCGATGGGACAGATGCTGATTTTCGGAATGGGCTATGCGGCGGGACGGCTTGCGGACCGCCTGCGCGCGCGCGGCTGGGAGGTCGCCGGGACAACGCGCGACGGGCGCGGCAGCAGCATCGCGTTCGGCGATGAGGCCGGAGTATTGGCGGCCTTGCGGTCGGCGACGCATATCCTGTCGTCGGTGCCGCCCACCGACGGGGGCGATCCGGTCCTCGCACATTATGGCGACGCCATCGCGGTCGCTCCGGCGAGCTGGGTCGGCTATCTGTCCTCGACCGGCGTCTATGGCGATGCGGGCGGCGCATGGGTCGACGAGAGCGCGGCGATAAAAGGCCGACGCCCCGACCGGAATACCGCCGATGCGGCATGGCAGGCGCTGCGCAGCGATGTCAGCGTCTTTCGCCTGCCCGGAATCTATGGCCCGGGCCGATCGATCCTCGAGCGGATCGCCGAAGGCCGCGCGCATCGCATCGATTTGCCCGAACAGGTGTTCAGCCGCGTCCATGTCGACGATATCGCGGGCGGCGTCATCGCGTCGTTCCGGGGTCCGGCGGGCGTCTATAATCTTGCCGACGACGAGCCATGTCATCAGAACAAACTGGTCGAATGGGGATGCGCGATGCTCGGCGCGCCGATGCCTGCGTTGCAATCGATCGAGGAAGCCGGGCTGTCACCCGCCGCGCGTGCCTTCTATGCCGAGAACCGCCGCGTTGCGAATGGTCGGGCGAAACGGCTGCTCGGCTGGACGCCGCGCTATCCGAGTTTTCGCGAGGGGCTGGCCCAGCGGTAACCGTCGCCCCCACGAACGCGGGGGCCGCCATCGACCTTGCGCCATCTCTCCAGCGGACCCCGCCTTCGCGGGGGCGACATTTGAATTAGATCAGCACATCGACCGTGTGGATCAGCACGCCGACGAGACCGCCGACGAGCGTGCCGTTGATGCGGATATATTGCAGATCGTCGCCGACTGCGCTTTCCAGCCGGTCGGTGATCGTCTTGGCATCCCAACCGCGGATCGTGTCGGACACCAGCTTGAGCGCGGTCTCGCCATAGCTGTCGACGACGCCGACGACCGCGCGGCGCGCGTAGCGGTTGAGCGTGCGCTTGATTGCAGCATCCTCACCCAGCATCGAACCGAATTGGGTGACGAGTTCGCCGATGCGACCCGCCAGCATCGTGTCGGGATTGCGCGCGGCCTTGAGCAAGGCCGTGCGGCCCTGTTCCCACAGGCCGTCGAGCCAGCGCTTGACCGCCTTGTTTTCGAGCAGTTCGTCGCGGACCTTGGCGACCTTTGCCTTCACCTCGGGGTCATGTTGCAGATCGAGCGCCATCTTCGCGAGGCCTTCCTCGACGCGGATGCGCAGCGGATGCGTCTCGTCGACCGCCATCTCGCTCAGCAGCTTGCTCAGCCCGGCGACGATGCGGTTCGAAATGCTTTCGTCGAGCCCGGTGAAGCGCACGATCGCATTGCTGTTGTCGTGGACCATCTGATGAATCAGATTTTCGTTGAGCTCGAGCGTTTTTGAGCCCCATTTGACCATCGCATCGAGCAAAGGCTGATGCCGGCCCTCGGCGAGCGCGGCCTGCAGCGCTTGCCCCAGCAGCGGCGCGATATCGAGTTCGCGCAGCCGGTCGGCAATCGCCGATTTGACGATGCCGCCCAATCGCTGCTGGTCGAGCGCGCCGAGCCCGTCAGCGATGATGCGCGACGCGCCCAGCCGAAGCCGCCCGCCGCCCTCGCCCGGTTCGGAGAGGAATTTGCCGACCGCGCCCGCAACGTCGAGCGTCTGCATCTTGCGCGCGATCAGGCGCGGCAAAAGGAAATTGGTGAGCAGGAAGCGCGCGAGCGTATCGCCGATGCGGTTCTTGTTCCGCGGAACGATCGCGGTGTGCGGGATCGGAATGCCCATCGGGTGACGGAACAGCGCAGTGACCGCAAACCAGTCGGCGAGCCCGCCGACCATCGCCGCCTCGGCAAAAGCGCGGACGAAACCGACCGCGGGATGCACGTCCTGAAAATATCGTGCGCCCAGAAACACCAGCGCCATCACGATGAGCATGCCCGTCGCGACAACGCGGATATTCAACCCGCCCGTCGGAACGGCAACGCCCACCCCGGCGGGGTGGGCGCGTCCGGTTTCGACCGGGGTGGAAAGTTGATCCGTCATCATCACCAAATGGCGAAGCGCCGTAAAAGTTGCAACCGGCGTGGCGGGCAAACGCCCATCACTCGGCGGGCTGCGGCGCAGGCTCCCCGTGCGGCTTGGTGTCGTCGCCCTTCCGATAGGTGAGCAGGTTGCTCGAGAAGAAGCGGCCGAGGCGCTTTTCGATGCTGTCGGCGAGGCTGAAGCCCGCCGGAACGATCAGCAGGGTCAGCATCGTCGACAGGATCAGGCCGCCGATCACGACCACGCCCATCGGCGCACGCCATGCTCCATCGCCCGACAACGACAGGGCGGTCGGCACCATGCCCGCGACCATCGCGACCGTCGTCATCACGATCGGCTGCGCACGTTTGCGCCCGGCGTCGAGCAGTGCGTCCATCTTGCTGACGCCATGATCCATTTCCTCGATCGCGAAATCGACGAGCAGGATCGAGTTTTTGGCGACGATGCCGAGCAGCATCAGCAGGCCGATATAGACGGGCATCGAGATTTCCATGCCGGTGACCCACAGGCCAAGCAGCCCTCCGAGCGGCGCGAGCAGCAGCGACGACATGTTGACGAGCGGCGAGAGGAAGCGGCGATAGAGCAGCACGAGCGTCGAGAAGACGAGCAGCAGGCCCGACACCACCGCGATCACGAAATTCATGATCAGTTCGGCCTGCCACTTGGCATCGCCCTGAATGACCTTGCGGATCCCCTGCGGCATCGACTTGACCGCTGGCAGCGCATCGATCTTTTTCTGCGCTTCGCCGGTCACCAGACCGGGCGCAAGATCGGCGCCGATCACGATACGCCGCGTCTGGTTATAGCGGCGGAGTTCGGTCGGCCCCGCGCCAAAACCGATCTCGGCCACCGATTTCAGCGGCACGGTCGTTCCGCGCGACGTCGGCACCGGCAGATTTTCGATCGTCGCAAGGCTGCGGCGCGAATCTTCGGACAACAGCACGCGGATCGGAATCTGGCGATCGGACAGCGAGAATTTAGCGGCATTCTGGTCGATATCGCCTAGCGTCGCGATGCGGATCGTCTGGCTGAGCGACGCCGTCGTCACGCCGAGTTCGGCGGCAAGGTCCATCCGCGGATTGACGATGATTTCAGGGCGCGGAATATCGCCTTCGACGCGCGGCGAGCGCAGTTCCTTGACCTTCATCATCTGCGACACAATCAGGCGTGCATGTTTTTCGAGCGCGACCGGATCGTCGCCGCCGATGACCATCGTAAGGTCACGACCCGAAAAACCGCCCGACTGGCTCTGGAACGATACGCGGGCATCGGGAATTGCGGCCAGTTTGGGTTGCAGGCCGCGCTCCCAATCGACGCTGGTCATCTCACGCTTTTTCTTAAGCGTGATGAAGGCGTTCCCGCCGCCCACATTGACGTCGTAAAATGCGGTTTCGACAACGGGGCTATCGTCGAGGATCAGGCCAATCTGCCGGACAATCTCCTCGCTCTGCGCCAGCGTCGATCCCGGCGGCAGCTCGTAACGAACCTGGCTGTAGTCGCTGTTGGTCGTCGGCTGGAACTGCTGCGGCAAATGGGTGAAAAGCCAGATACTCGACAGGAAGGCGAAAAGGCCGATGCCGACGATCCAGATGCGGTGATCGAACAGGCGTGCCCATGCGCGGAGGACCATGAATTTCGCCCAATTCGTAAACGCCGGTCCGTGCATCCCCATGACATAGGCGAGCGCGCCAAGGACGATCGCGAGCAAGCTTGCCGCCAAATAGACGCCGACTGCGGTGATGGGCGTCAGCAGCAGGAAGTGCAGCGCGGCGTTAGGCTTGTCTTGCCCGATCGGCACCGGCTGGAAATAGGAATAGGTCGAATAAAGGACCGAGATACCCGCCAGCAAAAGCGGAATGCCCAGATAGATCAGCCGCGTCGGCACATCGTCATATCGCGCCTTCTTCGCCTGCTGCTTGCTGCTGTCGAGCGTCCAGCCGAGCAGGCGCTCGTAGCGGTCGACCCACGGTCCCGATGCGTGCTCCTGCTCGCCTTCGGCCGACAGGAAATAGGCGGCGATCATCGGTGTGATCATACGCGCGACCGCAAGACTGACGATCACCGCGAACACGACGGTCATGCCGAACTGGATGAAGAACTGGCCCGACACGCCGGGCATCAGCGCCACCGGCAGGAACACCGCTACGATCGACATCGTCGTTGCGACGACCGCGAGGCCGATTTCGTCGGCGGCGTCGATCGACGCCTGATAGGCGGTCTTGCCCATTCGCATATGTCTGACGATATTTTCGATCTCGACGATCGCATCGTCGACCAGCACCCCTGCAACGAGGCTGAGCGCGAGCAAAGACAGGCTGTTCAGCGAAAAGCCCATCATGTCCATGAACCAGAAAGTCGGGATCGCCGACAAGGGGATCGCGAGCGCACTGATCAGCGTCGCGCGCCAGTCGCGCAGGAACAGGAACACGACGACGACCGCCAGCACGGCTCCCTCGATCATCGCGGCCATCGAGCTGCGATATTGTTCCTTGGTGTATTCGGTGCGCGTGAAGAGGATCTTGAAGCTGACTTTCGGATTGTTCTTCTTGATCTCGGCGAGCTTCTTCATCGTCTCGTCATGGATCGTGACGTCCGATGCGCCCTTCGCCTTTTCGATCGAGAAGCTCAGCACCTGCCGCCCCTTGATCTTCGCCAGATTGCGCTGTTCGGCATAGCCGTCGGTGACCTTGGCGACATCGGACAGGCGAACGGTGCGGCCGTTGCCGATCGACAGGCGCGTGTCGCCGAGCTGGAACGCGTTGGCGGCGTTGCCGAGCACACGGACTGCCTGTTCAGAACCGGCGATTTCGGTGCGTCCGCCCGCGGCATTGACGTTCGTCTGGCGCAGCTGCTGGTTCACCTGGCTGGCGGTCAGGCCATAGCTTTGCATGCGCGCCGGATCGAGGATCACGCGAATTTCACGGTCGACGCCGCCCGAGCGGCTGACCTTCGACATACCGGGGATCGAAAGCAGTTCCTTCGCGACGCTGTTGTCGACGAACCACGACAGCTGTTCGAGCGTCATGTCGGACGCTTCGACCGCAAAAAAGGTGATCGGGCCGCCAGCAATGTCGACGCGCACGACCTGCGGTTCGAGGATGCCGTCGGGCAGGTCGCTGCGGATCTGCGAGATTGCCTGATTGACGTCATTATAGGCGCGGTCGATCGGGGTGCCGATCGCGAATTGCACCATCGTCCGGCTGTTACCTTCGCCGACATAGGACGACATTTCGTCGACCCCGCTGACGCCGCGAACCGCCGCTTCGACGCGCTGCGTGACCTGCGTTTCCAGTTCGGACGGCGCCGCGCCCGGCTGCGCGACAATGACCTGAACCGCCGGAAATTCGACGTCAGGATTGTCGTTGACGTCCATCCGATTGAAGCTGACGACACCGGCCAGCAACAGCAGGACGAACATGACGACAGGCGGAACCGGATTGCGGATGCACCAGGCAGAGATGTTGCGAAAGCTCATGATTCAAACGCCTTTTCGCGCCGAGTATCCGGGATGTTTATTGCGATGATTTCTGAACGACCGGCTTCACCTTGTCGCCGACGTTGAGGAAGGCGCCGGCCAGCACGACGACGCGTTCATTGCCTGCAAGACCCGATGCGATCGACACGCCATCGTCGGTGACGGTGCCGACCTTCACCGCGCGGCGCTGGATCTGGTTCTTGGCGTCGACGACCAGCACGAAATTCCCTTCGGGGCCGCTTTGAACGGCGCTTTCGGGAAGCATCGGTGCTTCTTCGGTGCCCGACACCAATCGCGCGTCGGCAAAGCCGCCGGGGCGGAGCGCGGCGCTGTACGGAATCGCGATGCGGACCATGCCCTGCCGCGTGTCAGGATTGATGACGGGAGAGACCTGCCACACTTGACCCGCGATCTGCAGATTGCTGCCGACCGGGGTGATCGTCGCCGACGTGCCGACGCGCACGCGTTGCAAATCAGCCTCGGCCATTTGCGTCATCAATTCCATCTCGCCGCCGCGCGCCATGCGGAACAAGACACCGCTGCCGGCGCCGACGATCTGGCCGGTTTCGACCTGGCGCGTCAGCACGAGGCCGGCGGCGGGCGCGACGATGTTGAGGCGGCCGTTGCGCGCCTGCGCTTCGGCATATTGGGCCTGCGCAACGCGGACGCGCGCATTGGCGGCGTCACGGGTCGCGCGCTTGCGATCCATATCGGCCTTCGAAATGAAGCCGCGCGAGACCAGCGCATCGGCGCGCGTCAGTTCGGCCTGCGCCAGATCGGCGTCAGCCTGTGCGACGCGGATCGAGGCGGCGAGGCTCGCGGCCTGCTGCGTCTGGACGGCGCGATCGATGATCGCCAGCGGCTGTCCCGCGTTAACCCACTGGCCGGGTTCGACGAGAACGCGCACGACCTGACCGCCTTCGCCAGCGACGCCAACCGGCATTTCGCGGCGCGCGGCAATCGTGCCGTTCGTTGAAATTGTTGCCTGGACCGACTGACGGCCGGGAATGACGACGGTGATGTTGGGGATGTTCGCTGCGCCGGGGCCGCCCGCTGCGCCATCGGCGCCGGCCGCTCCGCCTTTGGCCGCCGTAAACGCATACCAGGTGGCGGCCAGCGCTAGCGCGATCAAAACGAGCGCGACGATCAGCCGCGTGCGTTTGCGGCGGCTGTCGGCTTCTTCATAATAGCTGTGAGGTGCGCCCGCGAGGCTGTCCATCGAATCCACTTTCCGCTCGTCTGTCACGCAGAATCCCTCCCTGGCTTGCGCGGTATATGGTGCGGCAACCTTCACGGCGCCTGTCCCCTCAACCCCACTCGACAGGATCAAATCCCGTGCGAGGTGTATTACCTAATTAAATCACCACTGGCAAGAGGCGAAACTTTACCGCCCTCCTGCCCGGCGGACCGTGGCCCATAAGCGCTTCATGGCGCGATTTCCAGTGGTTGCGGACATGAAAAAGGGCGGCGCGCCCCGTAGGCGGCCACCCTTTGTCCGGCCGGTCCCGAGGGACCGGCGCGCATTGGTCAGTCAGCGATCAGCGAACCCTGCCGCGCCGTACCAGATTGACGATCCCGAGCAGGATCACTGCGCCGATGAAGGCGGTAAGCAAAGTCATCGGATCAAAGGCGTTGCCGCGCAAATGTCCGCCGCCGAGCACGCCCTGAAGCAGGAAGCGGCCGAGGATCGACCCGATACAGCCGACGATGATGTTGAGGAAAATGCCCTGTTGCGCGTCGGTGCGCATCACGATGCTGGCCAGCCAGCCGATGATGCCGCCCATGATGATAGCGATAATCCAAGTCATAAGATGACCCCCTACGATCGTTGTTCCGCCTGACATTGCAGGCATCAGATTGGTAACCCAATTATTTGTGATCGCCTAGCAGAATGGCGGCAGGGCCAAAAACCCTGCCGCCAAGCCGTTTAGCGAACGCTTCCGCGCCGGATCAGGTTGATAATGCCCAAAAGCACAACCGCGCCGATGAAGGCCCAGAGCAGGCCGATCGGGCTGAACGTGTCGAGGCTCGCGCCCATTCCGAAAAAGCTGCCGAGGAAGTTGCCGAGAAATGCGCCGACGATGCCGACGACAACATTCAGGATAATGCCCTGCTGTGCGTCAGTCCGCATGACGATGCTGGCGAGCCAGCCGATAACGCCGCCGACGATTAATGTGATGATCAGACCCATGATTTTCCCTTCCCGAACCTGCCGGGTAAACGCCGATACCCAGCGAGCATATGAACGTCCGGTCGCGCCCGGACATCGTTTCAACGATGCCGGGATAATGCGGAGAGGAAGCGAAAGGTTCCCGGCCGGCCCTAGGGGCGCGGCCGGGAAAGTGGGATCGGTTCCAATCGGGGAACGTCTCCGGGTCGCAATATCGGGTTTAAGCAGCCGGAGTTGACCGTGATGTGACGAAAATCACCCGTGCGAAAATAAATCGCAAAGCCAGACGGTCGCTTTTGATGATTTGGACGTGCTGCGCGAGCGAGTTGGGCCGGATTGACGTCGGTTAGCCGCACGCGAAATGGGGGCCGGCATCGCTGCCAACCCCCACTATCCGGCTTTGCCCCACGCACTCCACCTCACGTCATCCCGGTCCGCTTCTCTGGCGATCAGCAGCCCGCAAAACGATGCGTTGCGGCGCACGCCGGAACAATCCGGCGGTGGTTTGGTCGGCCCCCTTTCGGGGGCCGGCCGCACCTGGAAAGCCCTTCATCATCTTTTCTTGCGTCTGCCGAAGCAGTCGCTGTCCAAGCGATGGACTGCATTTCCTGTACCTGATCGGGTCCACATCAACTCGTGGGAATCGCTATGTTCCGTGATCAAGCTATCAGTCGATTTCCTCGTTGGTCCGGCCCGTTCTCTTCTGGCTAGTCTTGCAACCACCCTTGATGTCCCGGCGGTCCGACGTCTCTGTCGTCCGATGATTTGAAGCTGACATGAAGCTTTCGCGACGCCAACAGGAAATCAGCGAAAATCCCTCTCGAACCACCTGCGCTTGTGGATAAGTCCGGCATTAGCAACAAGCGGATTCGTTGCAGCATTTTTGTAACAGCGGTGCAGCATTTTCGGATTCAAAATCCGGTGCGAATCATGATCTCCGGGTTCGAGCGCATTGGGTAAGCCGCCTCAGCGAGTCGCGACTCGGCGCAAAAAAAAGCGGGACCCGCAGGTCCCGCTCTCTCGATCATCGGGTTCGAAAGACGATCAGCCTTTCACAGTGACTTCGACGCGGCGCGCCGCCGAATTGTCCGTTCCCGTCGTCGTCGCCTCGGCGGGCTTTTCGAGCACGACCTTGTCGGCCGCGAAACCGAGCTTTTCGAGCGCCGCCTTCACGCTCTGTGCCCGGTTCTTCGACAATTCGGCATTGGCCGCCGCATTGCCTGTCGGATCATTATAACCCGAGACCGCCAGCGTCGCCGCCGGATTGCTGTCGAGATAGGTTTTCACCGCCGATGCCGCCGTCGTGAGATCGTTTGAGACCTCTGATTTTC
>JAURVS010000331.1 GCA_030655355.1 Sphingopyxis sp. | reverse complement strand
CATTTCGTCGGGTGCGTCGGGATCGATCGAAAAGATGACATGGAAATTGCCGTCGCCGACATGGCCGAGGATCGTCGCGGGAACGCTCGACTGGTCGAGATCGATATGCGTTTGCGCGATACATTCGGCGAGGCGGCTGATCGGCACGCACACGTCGGTCGCCCAGCCGATCGCGCCCGCGCGCATATTGACCGCGGCATAATAGGCCTCGTGCCGCGCGCGCCACAGCTTGCTTCGTTCTTCGGGCAGGTTCGACCAGCTGAACGCGCTGCCGCCATTCGCTTCGGCGAGCGCTTTCACCGTCTCGACCTGTTCGGCGACATTCGCGGCGCTGCCGTGGAATTCGAAGAACAGTGTCGGCGCTTCGGGATAATCGAGCTTTGACCAGCGGTTGACTGCGATCATCTGCTTGGTGTCGAGAATTTCGACGCGCGCCAGTGGCACCGCGCACTGGATCGACTGCACGACGGTATCGACCGCGCCGCCCAGCGTGTCGAAGCTGCACACCGCCGCCGAAATCGTATCGGGAACCGGATGCAGGCGCAGCGTCACCTCGGTGATGATGCCAAGCGTGCCTTCCGACCCGACATAAAGCCGCGTCAGATCATATCCCGCCGCCGACTTCCGCGCGCGGCGCGCGGTGCGGATCACCTTGCCCTGGGGAGTCACGATTTCGAGGCTGAGCACCGCATCCTTCATCGTGCCATAGCGCACGGCGTTGGTGCCCGATGCGCGGGTCGATGCCATGCCGCCAAGCGTCGCATTGGCACCGGGATCGATCGGAAAGAACAGCCCCTGATCGCGCAGATGCAGATTGAGTTCCTCGCGGCGCACCCCCGGCTGGACGACGCAGTCGAAATCCTCTGCGTTCACTGCGATCACCTTGTCCATCTGGCTCATGTCGAGCGAGATGCCGCCGTTGACCGCCAGCGCATTGCCCTCGATCGACGTGCCCGCGCCGAAGGGTACGATCGGAATATCGGCGGCCGAACAGAGATTCACCAGCGCGACGACCTCATCGGTCGATCTTGCAAAGACAACGGCGTCGGGCAGCACGGGAGCAAAATGGGACTCGCTCGATCCATGCTGCCCGAGCACCGCGTCGCCGCGCTGGAAACGGTCCCCAAACCGCTCCTCCAGTGCTGCCACCAGACTGGCGGGGAGCGGCTTGCGTTGCCCCGAATGCGCCGTTCCCGCCACGGTCAGAACTTCAGGCTTGCGCGCACGCCGTAACGGCGGCGGTCGCCGGTGATGCCGAGGTCGGAGGCCGGCAGGCCCGCGAGCAACAGCGTCGTCTTTTCGATATAGCTTTCGAAATATTCGGTGTTGAAGATGTTGTTCGCGAACAGCGCCACTTCGACCGGGCCGGTGCGATAGGC
>JAURVS010000330.1 GCA_030655355.1 Sphingopyxis sp. | reverse complement strand
TGGCCCGTCCATTTCGAAATGGACCCCGACTTCAACTATGAGCCGAAGATGGACGAAAGCATTGCCGGGCGCGCGGCGGCGGCGGGCGTGTCGCCGGCCGAATATGCCTATGACCTGCTGATGAAGGATGACGGCAAGGGCTTCATCTATTTCCCGATTTTGAACTATCGCGACGGCAACCTCAATTTCCTCGAGGATTTGCAAGCCGCCAACGACACGGTGAACAGCCTGTCCGACGGCGGCGCGCATTGCGGGACGATCTGCGACGCGGCGTCGCCGACCTTCATGCTCCAGCATTGGGTGCGCGACCGCGACGGAAAGCGCATCGCGCTCGAACATGCGGTGAAGCGGCAGTGCCGCGACACGGCCTTGCTCTATGGCCTCGAGGACCGCGGCGTCCTCGCGCCGGGCTATCTCGCCGATCTTAACGTGATCGACATGGATGCGATCAAGCTCGGCAAGCCATGGCTCGCGTTCGATCTGCCCGCGGGCGGCAAGCGGCTGCTGCAAAAGGCCGACGGGTATGTCGCGACGGTGAAGTCGGGAGTCGTCACCTTCCGCGACGGCGCGATGCAGGGGCCGACACCCGGCGGGGTGATTCGTGGGCCGCAGCGCGTCGAGATGGCGATGGCAGCGGAATGACGCGCGCAATCCAGCTTCGAGCGCCCGCTTCGCTCGACAATCTGACGCTGACCGATCTTCCCGACCCCGGCGATCCGGGGCCGGGCGAGATTCGCGTGCGGCTGGCGGCCTCGTCGCTCAACTTCCATGACTATGCGGTGGTGATGGGTATGATCCCTTCTGCCGACGGACGTATCCCGATGTCCGATGGCGCGGGAACGGTCGAGGCGGTCGGCGAGGGCGTCACCGCCTATCAGGTCGGCGATACGGTCGTGTCGCTCTTCTTTCCCTTTTGGAACGATGGCGCGCCGCCTCCGAACGCCTTCACGCAGGTGCCGGGCGACAGCATCGATGGCTATGCGCGCGAGGTGGTCGTCACGCCGCAACATTGGTTCACGCGCGCACCGCAAGGCTGGTCGGCGGCGGAGGCGGCAACGCTGACCTGTGCGGGGCTGACTGCCTGGCGCGCGCTGTTCGTCGATGGCGCGACTCAGCCGGGTTCGACCGTGCTGGTGCAGGGCAGCGGCGGCGTGTCGGTGTTTGCGTTGCAATTCGCCAAGGCGGCGGGCGCACGCGTCATTGCAACAAGCTCGTCCGACGCGAAGCTCGAGCGACTCAAGGCGCTCGGCGCCGACGAACTGATCAATTACAAGGACGTGCCCGCATGGGGCGCGAAAGCGTTTGAAATCACCGGTGGCCGCGGCGTCGATACGGTGGTCGAAATCGGCGGCGCCGGGACGCTCGACCAATCGATGGTCGCCACGCGCGTCGGCGGGCATGTCGCGCTGATCGGCGTCCTCGCGGGGATCGTGGGGCCAGTGCAGACCGCGCTGCTGATGCACAAGAATCTGCGCGTGCAGGGACTGACGGTCG
Source organism: Sphingopyxis sp. (assembly GCA_030655355.1). Classification (GTDB taxonomy): domain Bacteria; phylum Pseudomonadota; class Alphaproteobacteria; order Sphingomonadales; family Sphingomonadaceae; genus Sphingopyxis. Next base: position 3,983 of record JAURVS010000330.1, on the reverse strand, counting down.
GCAGCCGCGCGCAGCAAATCGCGATGATTGCGGGAGTCGAGGCGAATGGCATCAGGCCGATCCTCGATCAGAGTTTTCCGCTCGAAAATCTGGCCGACGCGTTCCGCCATCAGGCGGCGAATGCGCATTTCGGCAAGATCATCGTCGATATCTAGCGCATTTATCGCGCGAGCAGATCCGAAGGCAAAGTCGGTTCGCTGACGATCGTGGCCATCCGCCGCCACATTTCGTCGCGACCCGGCTTGCCGCGCTCGACATAGGCGCGCACCATCGTCTCGCCGAGGCCATAGTTGATCACATAGCTGCGATATTGGTCGGTGAAGCTGATCGATTGTTCGGCGCGCTTGGGTGAGACGAGCAGATATTTCTGCGTCAGCGCAACCGCGGTCGGCCGGTCGATCGCGCCGTCGAGATACTGCTGCGCGATCGTCAGCCGCGCCCCCGATGCGCGCTTGATCGCGGCAAGGAGCTGCCAATAGCGGTCGTCCGATGGCACCGCGATTTCGGCGATCGGCATCAACACGTCGCGTTCGGTGTCGGCCTTGCTGCTCTCGGGAAAAGCGAGGTCGATACCATAGTTGGCGCTGCCCTCGGCAATCAGGCTTTGCGGACTATAAAGCGGATAGACGCTGAACTCTCTCCAGCCGCGCGCCTTCACCAGATTTTCCTCAAGCTTCATGTTGAGCAGATGATGGCCCGGATATCCTTCATGGCACCCGAGGTCGAGCGCGCGCGACAGGCGGATCGGCAGATCGGTATTGACCTGAATCAGGCTGTGATAGCCGCCCTGATAATAATTATAGCCGCTCCAGCTTTTGCCCGTGACGAATTCGAGGCGGAAGCTTTCGCCATCGGGCATCGCAATATGCGCCATGCTGCGCCCACGGCAGCGCGCGATCGCGGCGTCGAAGGTCTTTTGCAGCCGATCCTTGGGGATGGTGAAGGCGTCAAGATAGGCCTCTACGCGGTCTGCCAAGGGGCCATCGCCGGGGACGAGCGCCTCGATCCGGGCGAGTTCGGGGTCGTAGCTGGCGAGTGGTTTCAGCCGCGGCCGTACCCCGAACAGCCTTTCGGCTTCGTCGGCGAAGGCGAAGCGCGTGCCCTGCATCATCTGCAATCGCGTTTCGGCGGCGCGCAGCTGGGCGCGCAGGAAGTTGGCGCGGCGGCGTTCGAGCGGGTCCGATGTGCGCCGCGCCGCAAGATCAATCTGCGCCATCAACTCGCGCGTCGCCGCGAGCAAGGCCGGCTTGTCGCGCGGCGCCGCCTCCGCGGCCTTTTGCAATTCGGGTGGCCCATAATAAGCGTCGATATAGCCGGGCTCGTGCGTCCCGATTTCCAGCGTCAGCCGCAGATAGGTTGCGGCGATGTCGTCGAGCGCCTTGCTCGACGCCGCGGTGCGGCGCACGTCGACGGTGGCGACGCTCGCTTTGCCCGTCGGGCGTTCGGTCTGGCTCGTCGAGCAGCCAGCCAAGGCAGCGATCAGTGAGACGGTGAAGAGTTTGTGCATCAGCTCGCTATACCCCTGCCTTCGGACGTGTCACGCACATCGCCATCGGCGGCAATTTCGGCATCGGATGCATCCTCGGCCGCGTCTTGCTCGGGATGCGGCGGCGCAAAGCGCAGCACCGCATAGCCCGCGAGCGCCGCGATCAGCGATCCCATCAGGATGCCGATCTTCGCTTCTTCGACCAGCTGCGCATTGTCCGGAAAGGCAAGCCCGCCGATGAACAGGCTCATCGTGAAACCGATGCCGCACAGCATCGCGACGCCATAGACCTGCAACCAGGTCGCGCCGCGCAGCCTGCCCGCGATGCCGAATTTGACTGACAGCCAGACGCTGCCGAAAATCCCGATCTGTTTGCCGAGGAACAGCCCCGCCGCGATGCCGAGCGGCAGCGGCGCGAGGATCTGATCGGCACCGAGGCCGCGGATATCGACCCCGGCATTGGCGAATCCGAACAGCGGCACGATCACAAAGGCCACCCAGGGATGAAGCCCATGCTCGAGCCGGTGCAGCGGCGAGGATGCGCTATCGGGCGCGCCGGGGGTGCGTTCGAACGGAATCGCCATTGCGGCCAGCACACCGGCAATCGTCGCATGGACCCCCGACAGCAGCATCGCGTACCAGAGGAAAGCGAACATCAGCAGATAGAGCGACAGGCTCTTCACGCGCAGTCGGCCCATGGCGAACATCAGCGCGAGAAGGACGGCCGCCGCGCCGAGTGCGAGCAGGTTGATCTTGGCGGTGTAGAACAGCGCGATGATCGCGACCGCGCCCATGTCGTCGACGATCGCGACGGTGACGAGAAACAGCTTGAGCGACGTCGGCGCGCGTTTGCCGAGGAGCGCGAGCACCCCCATCGCAAAAGCGATGTCGGTCGCCGCCGGGATCGCCCAGCCTTGCGATAGTCCGGGGGTGCCGCTGGCAAAGAGCATGTAGATTGCCGCGGGCACCGCCATCCCTGCTGCGGCCGCAATGAAGGGCAGTCGCCGCCGGTCCCAGCTTGCGAGCCTCCCGTCAACAAACTCGCGCTTGATCTCGAGCCCGACGAGCAGGAAGAAAATCGCCATCAGCCCGTCGTTGATCCACAGATGGACAGTCATCGCGCCCAGCTTGTCGGTCAGCACCGGGCCGGTCACGGCATGGATGATATCGTGATAAAGCGTGCTGAGCGGTGAGTTGGCGACGATCATCGCCAATATGGCGGCGAAAATGAGCAGCATGCCGCCGGCGCTTTCGCTGGCGAGGAAGTCGCGTAACGCCGAACGGGGCGGAAAACGTCGGCTCATGCGTCTGGTATGTCCCTGTTTTGTCGGCCCGCTGTACCGTTAACTATAGCCCGGCGCTCGTCTTTACAAACCCGGCTTGCTCTTTAGCCCTTTCGGCAGCGATGACAGTGCGTCATCGCGCGGGGCGAGACGAGCAGAGTGATATTTTCGACCGTATCGCTGGAATGGTGGCTGGCGAGCGCCAGTCACGAATTGATGCTGTTCGCGTCGGTCGGGATCTTGCTGATCGGGCTCGACGACCTGCTGTTCGATGCGCTCTGGCTGGGCACCCGCCAACGTCGGCCGCGGGTTTCTGACGGACCGCCGATTGAGGGGCGCTTTGCGATCTTCGTGCCTGCATGGGACGAGGCGCAGGTTCTTCCCGCCATGCTGCGCCGCACGCTTGCCGCGTGGGACGGCGAGGATGTACGCTTCTTTGTCGGTTGTTACCCCAACGACAGCGCAACGCTCCTTGCGGTCGCGCCGCTCGCCAAGAACGACGGGCGGGTGCGGCTCGTGACCAACGCGCGCGCAGGGCCGACGACCAAGGGCGACAATCTCAATCAGCTGTGGGCCACGCTCTGCGCCGACGAACGTGCCGAGGGTTTTCGCTTTGCCGCCATCGTCCTCCACGATGCCGAAGATCATGTTCATCGCGACGAGATTGCGCTTTATCGGCGCTATCTCGGGCGAAATGCGATGGTCCAGATTCCGGTCGTGCCGATGGTGGCGCGCGGGTCGCGCTGGATCGGCGGGCATTATGCCGACGAATTTGCCGAAGCGCATGGCAAGGAATTGGTCGTGCGGTCGCGCCTCGGCCTGCCGCTTCCGTCGGCCGGGGTCGGTTGCGCGCTGACGCGAAGCGCGCTCGCCCTGCTGGCGATGGAGCGCGGTGGTGGCGGTCCTTTCCGCATTGATAGCCTGACCGAGGATTATGAGGTCGGCATGGCGATCGGCACCTATGGCCTTGGCGCCGTCTTTGTCGCCGCGACAGGCCGCGCGGGCGACCGGATCGTGTCGCGGGGGAGTTTCCCCGACCGGGTTGACACCGCAGTGCGGCAGAAGGGCCGCTGGGTTGCCGGAATCGCGCTGGCGGGTTGGGATCATCTTGGCTGGCGAGGCGCGCGGCGCGTCGCTGTCGATTGTCATCGCGGTCGCCGCTGGCTGTTGCGCTGGATGCTGTGGCGCGACCGCCGCGCGCCGCTGGCCGCGCT
>JAURVS010000320.1 GCA_030655355.1 Sphingopyxis sp. | reverse complement strand
CGGCATCCACACCCGCCGAAGATAGGGCGGCGGAAGCTTGATCCGCGCGGCCCCTCTAGCCATCGCTCAGGGCACCAGCACCGTATCGACCGCCTCGGGCAACAGGTCGGGATAATCGAGCGTATAATGCAGCCCGCGGCTTTCCTTGCGGTGCAGCGCGCTGCGCACGATCAGCTCGGCGCATTGCAGCAGGTTTCGAAGTTCGATGAGGTCAGTCGTGACGCGGAAATGGCCGTAATAATCCTCGACCTCGTGCGTCATCATGTCGATGCGGTGGCGCGCGCGTTCGAGGCGCTTGGTCGTGCGCACGATGCCGACATAATTCCACATGAAGCGGCGGATTTCGGTCCAGTTCTGCTTGATCACCACCTCTTCGTCCGAATCGGTCACGCGGCTTGCGTCCCACGGCCGGATCGCCGGCGGGGTGTCGAGCGTGTCCCAGCACTCGATGATATGCTTCGCCGCCGCCTCGCCGAACACGAAACATTCGAGCAACGAGTTCGACGCCAGACGATTGGCGCCGTGCAGCCCGCTTTCGGTGCATTCGCCCGCGGCATAAAGCCCCGGCAGATCGGTGCGCCCGTCGAGGTCGATCAATACGCCGCCGCATGTATAATGTTGCGCGGGCACCACCGGGATCGGCTGCTTCGTCATGTCGATGCCGAGCGTCAGCAGCTTTTCATAGATGTTCGGGAAATGCCCCGCGACAAAGTCCGGGTCCTTGTCGCTGATGTCGAGATGGACATAGTCGAGCCCCGAGCGCTTGATCTGGTCGTCGTTCGCGCGCGCCACGACATCGCGCGGCGCGAGTTCGGCGCGCACATCATAATCGGGCATATAACGGTGGCCGGTGACTGGATGCTTGAGGATGCCGCCCTCGCCGCGCACCGCCTCGGTGATCAGGAAATTCTTGACGTCGAGATTATAGAGGCAGGTCGGGTGGAACTGCATCATCTCCATGTTTGAGACGCGCGCACCGGCGCGCCAGGCCATTGCGATGCCGTCGCCAGTCGCGCCGCGCGGCGCGGTCGAAAACTGGTACACGCGCCCCGCCCCGCCGCTCGCGAGAATCGTCGCACGCCCAACATGCGCGTGAACCTTGCCGGTCTTTTCATCGAGCGCATAAACGCCCCAGACGCGGCCCGAGCCCGAGTAGCGCACTTCGTGGCGACCGGTAATCAGGTCGATGCACGCCTGCCCTGGCAGCAGGCTGATGTTCGGATGCGCCTCGGCGGTCTTGAGCAGTGCGGCCTGCACCGCCCAGCCGGTGGCATCGTCGACGTGGACGATGCGGCGGTGCGAATGGCCGCCTTCGCGCGTCAGGTGCAGCGCCTCGGCGTCCTTGTTGAACGGCACGCCCATCTCGGCAAGCCGCTCGATCGCGTGCGGCGCATTTTCGACGACGAACTCAACGGTCTCACGCCGGTTCAATCCCGCGCCCGCGATCATCGTA
>JAURVS010000319.1 GCA_030655355.1 Sphingopyxis sp. | reverse complement strand
TTGGTACCGCCCAAAGCAGCAGTCAGCCCGGCCGCTGCCATCGAGCAAGCAACGCCAACCTCGCCCTGACAGCCAACCTCGGCGCCCGAGATGCTCGCATTGCGCTTGTAAAGCGCGCCGACCGCGCCCGCAGCGAGCAGGAAGGTGCGCACGCCCTTGTCGTCACCGCGATAGCCGCGGCGGTAGAAACGAATGACCGCCGGGATGATCCCCGCCGCGCCATTGGTCGGCGCTGTGACGACCTTGCCGCCCGCGGCATTCTCCTCGTTGACCGCCATCGCCCACAGATTGATCCAGTCCATCATCGCCAGCGGATCGGTCAGATTCTGTTCGTGGCGGTTGCGGATGTCGGCGGCGATCTGCGGCGCGCGGCGCTTGACCTTCAGCCCGCCGGGCAGAATGCCGGTGCTGCTGCATCCCGCGTCGATCGACGCATCCATCGCTCCCGCAATCGCATCGAGCCCTGCCTCAACCTCTTCGAGGGTCCGATGCGCGAGCTCATTTTCGAGCATCATTTCGGCAAAGCTCTTGCCCGATGCCGCGCCCATTTCGAGCAAATCGGCGCCCGACGTGAACGCAAATGGCAGTTCGACTTCATCCTCGGCGCCGCGGGCGTTGCGCCCGGCCTCATCCTCGTCGACGACAAAGCCGCCGCCGATCGAGAAATACATGCGCTTGGCAAGTATCTCGCCGTCACCGTCGCGCGCGGTAAAACTGACAGCATTGCTGTGAAAGGGCTGGCGCTGACGCATCTGGAAATGCAGGTCGCGCGCCGGTTGAAAGCGCGCACGCTGGCGCCCGAGCAGATAGAGAAAGCCTTCGCTCTCGGCACGGTCCCAATGCGCTTTGATCGCGGCAAGGCTGGTCGAAGCAGGGATTTCGCCGGCAAGTCCCGCGACGATGGCGGTGTCGGCGGCGTGGCCCTTGCCCGTCAGCGCCAGCGAGCCATAAAGATCGGCTTCGACATGCGCGGTCTTGGTCAGCAATGCCTGCTCGTCGAGCCAGACGGTGAAGCGCCGCGCGGCAACCATCGGCCCCACGGTATGCGAGCTGGAAGGTCCAACGCCGATTTTGAAAAGTTCGAAGAAGCTGATCGTCATGGCGGCCCTATAGGAGAAGCGCCAGCCTCAGGATAGGCCCGGACGGGCCAATTTTCGCTACGGCATGCAAAGAAAATCCTCCCCATGCCTGCGGCACAGGGAGGGTTCTGAAATTACGCCGGATAGGTCCAGGTCGTGTCGCGCGCGAAATTCTCCGCAGCAAAATCCCAGTTGAGCAGTTCATCGACCACCGCGTCGACATAAGCCGGGCGCAGATTCTTGCGGTCGATATAATAGGCATGCTCCCACACATCGATCACCAGCAGCGGCTTGATGCCTGCGACCAGTTCGGTGCCGGCATCATGCGTGTCGGTGACCGACAGCGTGCCATCGCGCGAGACCAGCCAAGCCCAGCCCGAAGCGAAATGATTGACCGCAGTTTCTTTCAGCTTTTTCTTGAGATCGTCGAGCGAACCCAGATCGCGTTCGATCGCGGCGAGCAGATCACCCGTCGGTTCGGTCTTCGTCGGCGACAGGCTTTCCCAGTAAAAAGCATGGTTCCACGCCTGCGCGGCATTGTTGAACAGGCCCTTGTTGCCCGAACCTTCGGCATGATGCACGATTTCCTCGAGCGGCTTCGACGCCAGCTCGGTGCCCTCGATCGCGGCGTTCGTCTTGTCGACATAGGCCTTGTGATGCTTGCCATGATGCGTCGCCAGCGTGTCGGCCGAGATATGCGGCTCCAGCGCGTCCTGCGCGTAAGGAAGGGAAGGATGGGCGATCGTCATGGCAGTCTCCATTTTATTATCGAGGGGTTTGCGGCCTTAAACTCGGTATCGTGCCCGCAGGTTGCAACCCTGTGACCGCAAATTTTCCCTCTCGACGCGCCATTGCGAGGAGCGAAGCGACGAAGCAATCTCCCGCCCTCGGTAAAGTGCAGGGCCGATCGCTGAAGATTGCTTCCCCCAGGGTCAAGTTCGGCGTCGCAATGACGAGCAGGGTTACGTCACCATCGCCTGCAGCGTCGCGATACGGTCGGCCTCTTCGGCGGGCTTGTCGCGGCGGATGCGCGATATGCGCGGAAAGCGCATCGCGAGCCCCGATTTATGCCGCTTGCTGCTGTGGATCGAATCGAATGCGACCTCCAGCACCAGCGATTTCTCGACCTCGCGTACCGGGCCGAAACGATTGAGCGTGTTGTCGCGCACGAATTTGTCGAGCCACTTCAATTCTTCGTCGGTGAAGCCCGAATAGGCTTTGCCCACCGGCAACAACTCACCGCCATCGGACCAGCAACCGAACGTATAGTCCGAATAGAAGCTCGCACGGCGGCCATTGCCGCGCTGCGCATACATCATCACGCAATCGGCGGTGAGCGGATCGCGCTTCCATTTGTACCACAGGCCAGCGCGCCGCCCCGCGACATAGGGCGCATCGCGGCGCTTGAGCATTACCCCTTCGATCGCGGCATCGCGCGCACCGGCCCGGCGTTCGGCGAGATCGTCGAAGTCGCTGGCATCGATCACCTGCGACAGGTCGAAATGGCTGTCGGCGAGCCGCGGCACAAAGGCTTCCAATTGCCGCCGCCGCTCGGTCCATGGCAGGGCGCGCAGATCGTCGCCGTCGACCCCCAGCAGATCATAGACACGCACAAACGCCGGATAATCGGCAAGCATCTTTTTCGACACCGTCTTGCGCCCGAGACGCTGCTGCAGCGCGTTGAAGCTCGCGGCCTCGCCGCCCTGCACTTCGCCGCGCACGAGCAGTTCGCCGTCGATCACCGCATCCTGATCGAACGCCGCGACGAGTTCGGGGAAGGCACCGCTAATCTCCTCGCCGCCGCGGCTGTAGATCCGCGTCTCGCCGCCCCCATAGACGATCTGGACGCGAATGCCGTCCCATTTCCACTCGGCGGCATAGTCGGCCAAGTCGACGCTCGCCTCTTCGAGCGGGTGCGCGAGCATGAAGGGACGAAAGAAGGCAACATTGGTGAGATCGGGCCGCTCGGCCCTGCCCTCACCCCACGCGAACAAAGGCGCATAGGGCGGCGGGATTGCGTGCCACAGCTCCTCGACATCGTCGACGGGCACATCGAACGCCTGCGCAAAGGCCTGCTTCGCCAGCCGCGCCGACACCCCGACGCGCATTCCGCCGAGTGCAATCTTGAGTAGCGCATAACGTCCGTCGGCATCGAGCCGGTCGAGCAGCGCGGCGACAATCGCGGGGGCGTCGCTGCGCGTGGCCGACGCCAGCGCATCGACCGCGGCGGAGACGGATAAGCCCCTCCCCTTTAGGGGAGGGGTTGGGGTGGGGCCTGTCGAGGTTACTCCGGCCTCACATGCCCCACCCCTGCCCTCCCCTAAAGGGGAGGGAGACAAGGGCTCCGGCCACAGCAGCGCCGCTGTCTCTGCCGTATCCCCCACAAAGTGCCGCGACAGCCGGAACAATTCCTCATCGACCCGCGTCGCGAGCAAGGTCCGTACCGTCCCCGCCTTCACCGCCGGAAAATCGAGGCTCTCGGTCAGCGCCGCGATCGCCCAGCCGCGGTCGGGATCGGGCGTATGGCGCAGATAATCGACGATCAGCGCCAGCTTGCTGTTGCGCGATCGCGTATAGATCAGCCGGTCGATCAGGGCGGCGAAGCGCTTCACGCCTCCTCCTCCAGATCACGCCCGACCAGATGCAAAGCGCGCGCCTTGCGCTGATGCAGTTCGCACCAGCGGAGCAAGCCATCTTCGCTACCATGGGTGATCCAGCTTTCCTTGGGGTTCACCTCCGATATCGTCGTCGTCAGCTCATCCCAGTCGGCATGATCCGAAATCACCAGCGGCAGTTCGACCATCCGCTGCCGGGCGCGCTGGCGCACGCGCATCCACCCCGACGCCATCGCGGTCACCGGATCGGGCAACCGCCGCGACCAGCGGTCATTGAGCGCCGACGGCGGCGCGATGACGATCTGCCCCGCCATCTCGGCCTTGTCGGTTTCGCTGACGAGCCTGAGTTCGCCGAGATCGACGCCGTGGACTGCATAAAGCTGGCACATCTTCTCGAGCGCGCCATGCATATAGATCGGCGCATCCCAACCCGCGCCCCGAAGCTCGGCAATCACGCGCTGCGCTTTCCCCAGCGCATAGGCGCCGACGAGCACCGAACGATCGGGCTCGGCACGCACCGCGCCGATCAGCTTGGCGATTTCGTCGGCGGTCGGCGGGTGCCGGAACACCGGCAATCCGAACGTCGCCTCGGTGATGAAGATGTCGCACGGCACGACCTCGAACGGCGCGCAGGTCGGGTCGGGACGGCGCTTGTAATCACCCGTCACGACGATCCGCTCGCCCTGATATTCCATCAAGATTTGCGCGCTGCCCAGCACATGCCCCGCCGGATGAAAGCTGAAGCGCACCCCGCCGCGCTCAAACCCGTCGCCATAGGGAAAGGCCTGATTATGGCTCGCCTCGACATCGACGCCATAGCGCAGCGCCATGATCGCGAGCGTCTCGGGGGTGGCGAACACCGCGCCATGCCCGCTGCGCGCATGATCGGCATGGCCGTGCGTCACTGCCGCGCGCTCGACCGGCCGCGACGGGTCGATCCACAGGTCGGCGGGCTTCACATAGATGCCCGTAGAATGTGGCTCGATCCAGGACTTGGCCTTCGCCATCAGGCAGCAAGTTCGCGCACGCGAATTAGGTCAGCGACAAACGCCTTGCGCTCTTCGGCGGCGCGATCGCGGTCGGGCAGACGCAGCAGAAACGACGGATGGATCGTCGCCAGCAGTTTCCCGCCCCCCGCCAGATCATGCACGCGACCGCGCATCGACGCGATGCTCGCGCTCTTGCCCGTCACCCCGCGCAGCGCGCTTCCGCCCAACGTCACGATCAGCTCAGGCTGAACAAAGGCGCGCTCCTTGTCGAGCCACCAGCGGCAGATATCGATCTCGCCCGTCGTCGGATTCTGGTGGAGCCGCCGTTTCCCGCGCGGCTCGAACTTGAAATGCTTGACCGCGTTCGTCAGGAACAATCGCGTGCGGTCGATCCCCGCTTCCTCGAGCGCCTCGTTCAGCACTTGCCCCGCGGGTCCGACAAACGGCCGCCCCTGCAAATCTTCCTGATCGCCCGGCTGCTCGCCGACGAACATGATGCGCGCCGACTGCGGCCCCTCGCCCGCGACGGCCTGCGTCGCGTTGCAATGGATCGGACAGCGCGTGCAGTGATCGACCGCGCGCGCCACATCGCCCAGCGTCTTCACATCATCATCGAGGAGCAATTCGTCCTGCACTCGCGTCCGCCATTTGTCGGTCAAAGGGTTCGCCAAGGAAACGGCCGTTTCGCGCATGCGTTCCACCCGCGCCTCCGCGCCTGCCAGCAAAGGCGCAATATCCTGCGCCTCGGGCAGGTTCTTCCAATATTTCTTCGGCATTTCGGCACGCATCGCCTCGATCTTCACGCGCGCGGGGTTGAAGATCGCGCCATAATAGGTGCGCCACTGATCCTCGACGACATCGCTGTCGGGCACATCGCTTTTCGTGCCACCCGGGCCATAGCTTAAATTTTCAGCCTGCCAGATCGCGCGCGTGTCGGGCGTGACGATCGCCCAATCCATTCCGTAAAAACGCCGCTGAAAGAAAGGCGCCGTTATCCGCAGAATGCGATGATCGGGCTCGAACCACGCGGCAAAACTTTCGCGCCCCGCGTCATCTTCGCCAAGCCGCCTAAAGCGCACGAAAGCATGCATCTTGTGAACATCGCGGCGGATCGTCTTGTCGGCTTTCATCAGCCAGTCGACGTCCGGGTCGGTCGTGCGCGCGAGCAATTGCCGGTCGCGCGCCGCGCGCCAGATGATCCGGTAAAGCCGCGCCGGAACTTCGGCGTCGCGGTGGCAGATCACGCGCTCGGCGATCCCCAGCAATTCGCGCGGCAGTGATACCGCCCCCGCCGACGCCTCCACGGCTTCCTCGCCGAACAGCGACGCGCCCGCTTCGCTATCGCGCCAGCTCACCGCATCGGGCGCCACCCCGCCGACCAGAAGCCCCCGCGCGGCGCTCCGCCATTCGGCAAAATCGCCGGGCTCCTTCAGCACGACCTCTCTCAAAGCGCGAGCGCCAGTTGCTCGGGAGGCGGCGCAAAGCGCGCGCGCAGGTCGGCGCTGTCGGTCAGCATCCCCGGTCGCCAATCGAGCAGCACGACAAAGGGCAGCAGCTTTTTAACCGACGCAGTCAGCTTCGCGAGATCGCCCAGCCGCAACTTGCCCAGTCGCCGCGCCGCGATGATCCGCTCGACCGCACGCGTCCCCAGTCCAGGCACACGGAGCAGCAATTCGCGCGGCGCACGGTTGATGTCGACAGGAAAGGCTTCGCGCCGCGTCAGCGCCCAGGCCAGCTTGGGATCGATCGTCAGGTCGAGCATCCCACCGCTCGCCCCCTCCATAATCTCCGCACGCTCAAAGCCATAAAAGCGGAGCAGCCAGTCGGCCTGATACAGACGATGCTCGCGCATCAACGGCGGCCGCACTGGCGGCAAATCGCTGCTCGCATCGGGGATCGGGCTATACGCCGAATAATAGACGCGGCGGAGTTGATAGCCCGAATAAAGGTTCGTCGCGGTCTTCAATATATCATCGTCGCGCGACGCATCGGCGCCGACGATCATCTGCGTCGACTGCCCTGCGGGGGCAAAGCGCGGCGGCTTCGCTTTGCCGATCAACCGGCTCTTCGCGGCATCGATCGCATCCTCGGCGCCGACGCGCACCGAAGCCATTGTCTTGCGGATCGTCTCAGGCTTCTTTTCGGGCGCAAAGCTGCTCAGCCCTTCCTCGGTCGGCAGCTCGACGTTGGTCGAGAGGCGATCGGCGTAAAGCCCCGCAAGTGCGATCAAGGCGGGATCGGCGCCGGCGATCGTCTTCAGATGGATATAGCCTTGGAAACGATGCTCTTCGCGCAAGATCCGCGCGACCTCAACCAGCTGCTCCATCGTATAATCCTCAGACCGGATAATCCCCGAGGAGAGGAACAGGCCCTCGATGTAATTGCGCTTGTAGAAATCGAGCGTCAGCCGGACGACTTCCTGCGGATTGAAACGCGCGCGTTCGACATTGCTCGATGCGCGATTGATGCAGAAGCGGCAGTCATAAATGCAGAAGTTCGTCAGCAATATCTTGAGCAGCGAAATGCACCGGCCATCGGGAGCGTAGCTGTGACAAATGCCCATGCCCTCGGTCGACCCAATGCCTTTGGTCCCGGTCGAATCGCGCTTTACGGTACCTGACGATGCGCACGATGCGTCATATTTGGCGGCATCGGCCAGAACTGCGAGCTTTTCCAGAATCGGTTTGACGGACATGCCCCATGACTAGCACGGGAACATAGAGAGAACAAATCCTGTCGTCGCGGTTAGGCGTCGCGCCACCGTGCAGGAAGGGCAATATCGACGACCAATCCCGTAGGAAGCCAATGGCGCTCAATCGTTCCACCAAGATTGTTGCGCACGCTGCGTTCCATCAGCAACGTGCCGAAGCTTGTGCGGTCGGGCGCCGAAACTTGTCCGTCGCCGCCGGTTTCGGTCCAGGTCATGTGGAACATCCGCGCCTCGGCGCCTTCGTCGTCCTGCGACCATTTGACATCGACGCGGCCGTCATCGCCAGTCAACGCGCCATGCTTGACGGCATTGGTCGACAACTCGTTGAACACCAGCGCCATCGCGACCAGCGCATTTTCGGGAAGCAGCAGATCGGGGCCCGACCAGCGAACGCGCGGAAAGGCGGCTTCGACCTCGCGCATCAGCGCGTGCATCGACCCGGTCATGAAATTGGCGCTGAGCAGGACATTCTGCGCGCGATTCAAGGCATCGAGACGGCTGCTGATCCGCTCGACATAATCGTCGACGTCGCGCGCGGCATGGCGCGTCAGCGAAATGATCGCGCTGACCGTCGCGAACAGGTTGCGCATCCGGTGGTGCAATTCGCGCATCAACAGATTGGCGTTTTCCTGTCGGCTCTTCTGTTCGGTAATATCGATGCTGACTCCGGTGAGCATCGCGTCGTCCGACCGGACGTCCCAGTCGCCGCGCACCGCGTTCCAGCGCACGCCGCGTTCGGGATTGAGGACGCGATATTCAGCCGCATAAGGCGTGCCGTTCGCGATCGCTTCCTTCAGTATCTCGCGCAGAGCGGAGCGGTCGTCCTGATGAACCAGATCGAAAAACCCGTTACCGGTCGCAAGCATCGTCTGAAACTCGGACCCCCATAGCTCGGTCCCCGCGCCTTGCGTGCGCAACCGGTCGGTGCGTGGATCATATTGCCACGACGCGATTCCCGAAAAATCGAGTGCGCGCTCCAGCGTCCGCCGTGCCTCGTCGCGCTCGGCGCCGATCCGCCGAAGATCGGCTTCGGCCATGATGATCCCGGCAAAATCTTCGAGCCGGCTAAGCTCGACGTCGGTCAGTGCCACGCGCTCTTCGCGGTCGATTACGCACAGACTGCCGAGGATCGCACCATTATAGGCGCGCAGCGGCACCCCGGCGTAGAAACGGATATGGAGATCGCCGGTGACCAGCGGATTGTCCTGAAAGCGCGGGTCGCCCAGAACATCTGTCACCACCAACGGCTGCTCCTCGGCGATGACATATTGGCAAAAGCTCATCTCGCGCGGGGTTTCGGTGGTGTCGAGACCATAGGCCGATTTGAACCATTGGCGGCAATCGTCGACTAGCGACACCAACGCGATCGGCACGCCATAAAGGTCGGCGACCATTTTCGTAACCCGGTCGAACGCCAGTTCCGGCGGGGTATCCATGATCCGGTATTCGCGAAGCGTAGAGAGACGCAGCCTTTCGGCCCGTGCCGCTTCGTCGCCCTCGTCCGACAAATTCCGTCCCTCGCTGCCGCGTGATGCCGCTGGAACCGCATCGCTGATGTGCTCTGGGAAGCGCTCTGCCATGAATATGGTCCCTAAAAAAGCATCGTTGTCACGTAATATGAAAAGTGGTGATATTCCACTTACTTACGTAACGTCATCGTCGCGTCCCGGCTGACTCTACGCTTTAGGTAACGACAAGTTGCAGTCGCCTGCGCCGCTTTTCCACCGCGACCAGCGGAACCGACTTGTGCCAGAGAGCGTATGATGATCCTCAAGAGGGAGGAATATGAATGCCATTGGGTGAAGAAATTCGCGGACATCTTCCGTTCCTGCGGCGCTATGCGCGCGCATTGACGGGTAGCCAGCAGCATGGTGACAATTTCGTCCACACGACGCTGGAAGTGATCGTCGCGGCGCCTGACGAGTTTCACAGCGGCGATGGCACGCGGATCGACCTCTACCGCAATTTTCACCGGATCTGGGAAAGCGCCTATATCGAAGATGGCGAAGGCAGCGATGACGACGAACATCCGCTGGTCCGCGCCGCGCATCGTCGCCTCGTTCAAATCACCCCGCTCGGGCGCCAGGTCTTGCTGCTCACCGCGCTCGAAGGCTTTTCAGTTGAAGAGGCCGGACTGATTACCGGCACCGACGGAGAGACCCTCGAAACCCTGCTCGCCGAAGCGGTCGGCGAACTCGACCGTGAATCGCGGACATCGGTGCTGATCATCGAGGACGAACCGCTGATCGCGATGGAGCTTGAACAGATTGTTCTCGACCTCGGCCACCGGGTCGCCGGAATTGCGACGACGCACGAAGATGCCGTCGCCGCTTTCGAGGCAACCGATGCCGGACTGGTGCTTGCCGACATCCAGCTTGCCGA
>JAURVS010000311.1 GCA_030655355.1 Sphingopyxis sp. | reverse complement strand
AGCAAGGCGAACGCCACCTGGTCCGACAAGGGCGAGTGGCAGACCTCGGGCGGCGGCGGCACCGTGTGGGACGCGATCGTCTACGACAAGGATCTCGATCAGGTCTATCTCGGCGTCGGCAATGGCAATCCGTGGAACCATGGCACGCGGTCGAATGGCGTCGGCGACAACTGGTTCCTATCGTCGGTCGTCGCGCTTGATGCCACGACCGGCAAATATAAATGGCATTATCAGGAAACGCCGGCGGAGACGTGGGACTATACCGCGACCCAGCCGATCATCCTCGCCGAGCAGGCGGTGAACGGCAAGCCGACGAAAGTTCTGTACCATGCGCCGAAGAACGGCTTCTTCTTCACGATCGACCGCTCGAACGGCAAGCTGATCGACGCCAAACCCTTCGTCGACGGGATCAACTGGGCGACCGGATATGATCTGGCGACGGGCCGCCCGATCGAAAATCCCGACTCGCGCTTCTACAAGACCGGCAAGCCGTTCATCGCCGTACCCGGCGCGCTCGGCGCGCATAATTGGCACCCGATGAGCTATAATCCGGCGACCGGCCTCGTCTATATTCCGGCGCAGCAGATCCCGCAGGGCTATCTCGCCGACATGGATGAACTCGACAAGCGCAAGGTGCTGGGGTTCAACATCGGCACCTCGCTCAACAAGACGATGCTGCCCGATGACAAAGCGGCGTTCCGTGCCGCGGTCGCCGCGACGACCGGCCGTCTCGTCGCCTTCGACCCGCGTACCGGCAAGGTCGCATGGGCGGTCGATCATCCCGCCGCATGGAACGGCGGGACGATGACGAGCGCGGGCAATCTGGTGTTCCAGGGCACCAGCCTCGGGCGTTTTCGCGCCTACACCGCCGACACCGGCAAGCAGTTGCTCGATCTCGACATGCAGTCGGGGATCGTCAGCGCCCCTTCGACGTTCCGCGTCGGCGGGGTGCAATATGTGGCGTTCATGACAAGCAAGGGTGGCGCCTTCCCGCTCGTCGCCGGGATCGCGGGCGGCGCAACGCGCAAGGTACCGAACATCCCGCGCCTCGTCGTGCTCAAGATCGGCGGCACCGGCAAGCTTCCAGCGCCGCCCGCAACGGTGACGCTGGCATGGAACCCGCCGCCGATGACCGCGACGCCCGCCGACGTCGCTACGGGCAAGGCGCATTTCGGCCGCTATTGCCAAGTCTGTCACGGCGACAGCGCGATCGGCAACGGCTTCACCCCCGACCTCCGCGTCTCGGGCACACTCGCCAATGCCGATGCGTGGAAATCGGTGATCATCGGCGGCGCGCTCAAGGACCGCGGGATGGTGAGCTTTGCGAAAGTGCTGACGCCTGCCGATGCCGAAGCGATCCGCGCCTATGTCATCGAGCGGTCGAACTGGACCAAGGCCAATCTGGCCGACTCCTCGGCGCCGGTCGGACGGTAAATCAGTCATTGCGAGGAGCGATAACGACCAAGCAATCTCCAGCCATCATCCTTGCGCAGGACGACGCTTGGAGATTGCTTCGCTTCGCTCGCAATGACGATCCTGAAGCAAATGCCGCTTTTTTAGGCAACTGAAATCCCCGATTGCCCACCCCTTGGGCAGCAACCTCAATTCGTTTCAAATTTCTTACCAAAAGCTCGCGATTCGCCAATTGGCACGGCTTTTGATTGGTGCAAGATGGCGGGACACCGCACCGACTCACGGGCAAACCGGACAGGCAGACCTGCTCCGGCTTTGTGCGCAAAGGGCGGCGGCCAGCCCAAAGGGGGACGAAAAGCG
>JAURVS010000309.1 GCA_030655355.1 Sphingopyxis sp. | reverse complement strand
TTCGGCAGCTGGGGCAAATTTGACGCCAATCGCGGCAATTTTGCCATGGACACCGATCACAAGGGTCTCGTCGCAGGCTTCGGTGTCGGCGGCAACGGGTTCGCCGCGGCCCTGTCGGCTGGTATCGGCGGATCGGACTTCCACTTCGGCGGCCGTAATGACCGCGCCGAAGTCGAGAGCAAGTATCTTGCCGCCCATGCCACGTACGGCGTGGCGGCCGGCCTGCGCGGATCGGTCGGTGTGAGCTATGCTTGGCACGACATCGATACGACGCGCGCTGTCAGCATCGCTCCGCTGGTGCAGACACTCGCTTCCAAGCGCGACGCCGACACGCTACAGATTTTCGGCGAGATCGGTTACGATATCAGCACGGGAAAAACAGCGATCACGCCCTTCCTCCGGCTGGCGCATGTCGAAACGGGCAGCGATGCCTTCGCCGAGACCGGCGGCAATGCGGCGCTCGCGGTCGGGAAGGCCGATCAAACGACCACCTTCCTCAGCCTTGGAGCGCGCGCGCAATTCAACGCGGGCGAGCCGGGGTTCCAGCCCTATCTGTCGGCTGCGTGGAACCGTGCTTTCCATGATCGCGGCGCCCCTACTGTCTCGCAGTTCGTGAGCGGCGGACCGGCGTTCGACATTGCCGGCACGGCAATCCCGAAAAATTCGGCAGAAGTCGAAGCCGGCTTTGAGTTCGCCACCGGCGCGCTCCGTCTCGGTGCTGCCTACACAGGTACGCTGGCGTCGGATCGCAACACACACGGTGCACGTTTGACTGCGCGCATCGCCTTCTGATTTCGATCAGATCGCTTCGACATATAGTTCAAGGCCGAGACAATCGCTTTGTCTCGGCCTTATCTATTACGGGAAGGTCGCTCCAAGCTTTTAGCAGCCGGTTTTCACCTAGAACCGCTGCAAAGTGTATCGTCTCCAAACGGCCGAGATTGGACATCCAGCTTGATGCCCAGAGGATAACATTACTCCGGCGGGAATTGCCCCACTGCAACGTAATGCGACGCTCCCAAGTTGACGGCATACCCTTAGGTTTTTGGTGACTTAACCATGATACAGTATGGATTATGGAACCCGTCCGCGATGCCATTTACTACGAACAGCTGGCACGCGTCGCCAGATTGAAAGCGAATGCGAGCGACGATCCCTTCCTTAAGGTTCGCCTTCGCGAGGCGGCGATCCGGCACGAGCGCACGGCACGGAAGATGCGTCGCAGCTCGATCTAACCTTCCAAAATATCCACCGGTTTAGAGTTGGGGGCTAGCGCGATCTTATAGAGCATAACGACGGTGGGGTTGCGGCGTCCATTTTCCAACCCGCTCATATATTGCTGGCTGAACTCGAACGCTCAGCGAATTGCTTTTGCGTGCTCTCCTGCGCGCGGCGCAGTCGCTCGACATTTCACTCGACCATTTTGTCCGCAACCTCGTCCTGCCAAGATAGAAAGTGGGCGCGATCGATCCGGATTGATCCGGTCAACATCGCTGGAAGGTTTTCCCGTCTCCGGCGCAGCAAAAAGGCCGCGCCAGTGGAACGCGGCCTTCTCGTTCTCCCGCTCATGGGTCGTGCGGGAAAAGCCCCCTCCGCCTTAAGAGGTCGCCTTAGGCGTGAGATGTGGGAGGCTACGCCGATGCAAGATGGAGTCAAGGCATCGGAATTGCGCGTTGCACCATAACGAGACACGCGCCGGCCGGCGCGATCAACGCAGCCTGAAATTGAAAACGCCGCCACGCTGGGGAACGCAGCGGGAAAGAATCGCCCCCGGATCGCAGGAGATAGCCGGTACGGCCGAGATTCTCTTGGAACACGCGCGGACCCAAGCACCGCAGGCACCGTCGCATCTTGGTTGGATGGCCTACAACGCAGGGGTTGCCGCCGCGCTAGCCCGGCGTAATGATGATGCAGCCGAAATGTTCGGGCGTGTGTTGAGTAGCTCCGGGGATCAAACGTCGTTGCTTCATCAGAAGGCCGAACTTATGGCCAGTCTCACATCGGACGCGGCGAAGCTAAGGCAGGACGCTGCTGCGAAGATTGCTCGACAAAGAGAAACTTTACGGCTGTCGCCGTGGGACGCGTCACAGCTTTGATGGCCGCTATTGGTCGTTTCTGGTCATCGCCCACCTCTCTTTGAGAGTGGGCGGGCGCAAGCGACCAGCAGAAGGCATGGCGATCGCATATTTGCGAGCAGGCTAGCGGATAAACAGCCATGCAAGGTTTCCGAGCGCGACAAGCGCAAAAAATCTCCCGAGCCAACGAAGCGCCTTCGCGCCTGTGTCACCCACGCGAGACTGCCCAAGGCTTATGGCGAGAATAGTCCCACGGGGAGCGACTGCAATCAGCGCGAACCAAACGAGCGCGAGCGCGTAGAAAGCCTTGTCAGAAAGCGGAAGCATCACGCAGGCTTCTCTACCGGCTTACGCGTCATCGGCATCCATGCCCGCTCGTCAAAGCGCGCTTTGTAATCGTTTGTCGTGGTCGATCTGTCGCACGGGCTGCGAACGTCAGCAATTGGTCGTTTCCTACCGTGGGAGCCAGAATGGCAATAAATGGTTGGAATGGGGTGGTAAGCGGGCACTTTGCCTATCCCCGTCGCCCCCGCGAAGGCGGGGCCGCTGTCGGCGTAGACTACCCGTTTCCCATTGCTCGCTTGGTGAGGGCGCCGGGGCCGCGCCTCTCGCTCAATCAATCGCGTCCGAAACGGACGAAGATTCGTCTGACAATGGAGGTTCCATAGCGCAGTCTGCTCGCGGAAATCTCTTATATCCGACGATATTTTGCCAACTGTGGATTCTGAACATTTCTAAACAAGACTGATAATTGTTCGCAATCAGTAAGATGACGGAACAGTGCGCCGTGACACATGCAACTCTTAAGCTATCGCGGTGTTGCGAGAATATAATAGAGAAGATCTCGGCAAAAAATTACTTAGATATCTAAATAGATTCGATACGGGATTGTTGGATCAAAAGTTAGATATTTACCATTGATTAACATTTTAAGCGCCTACTTCGACCAAATTATAATAATAAAATCGAAGATTAGAGTTGTTAATTTTGATTGATCTTGGGAGAATTTCAAATGGCGCAGGGAAAAATTGTAGATTATATCTTAATCGACAAAGCCTCATCCCGCCAAATATCTTCTTCAGGAAATCGGATTGACTTAAAATCACCGATGATTGTCAAGCTAGTTGCTAGGCGTGACGAAGTAAAAGAGATCGTACGCGACGGCAACAGCCTCGTAATACAATTTGACGACGGCGATACGCTGACGATCGAGCATTTCTTCCAAGACGATAGTAGTGTACCCAACGACCTGGTGTTCGAGGACCGGGAAAGCGGAGCCCTCTGGCAGTGGACGGCTACGGGCGCCAGCGCCGATGGGCTGATCCCCTTGCAGTCGATTGAATCGCTTTTGATTGCCGAGGAAGACGGCCGTTCTATCGCGCCGATCCTCCTTGGTGCAGGTGCGCTTGCCGGCCTAGTGGGTGTCGCTGCTGGGGGCGGCGGTAGCGGCGGCAACGATAACGGCCCGGGCAACGGGACGAGCACCAACAGAGCGCCCGTTGCCGTCGATGACACGGCGAGCGCCACTGAGGATACGCCGTTCAGTTCGACGGTCCGGCTCGCTGCCAATGATACCGATGCCGATGGCGATGCGCTGACGGTGGTGGCCGGAACCTTCGCGACCGCTCAGGGCGGCAGCGTCACGATCAGCGCCGATGGCAGCTACGTCTACATGCCAGCCCCCAATTTCAACGGGACCGATAGTTTCAGCTACACCGTGAACGACGGCAAGGGCGGGATCGACACCGGCACCGTGACGCTGACCGTGGTCGCAGTGAATGATGCCCCCACCGTAGGTCCCGATTCCGCCACAACGCCCGAAGATACACCGGTGGTGATCAACGTGCTTGCGAATGACAGCGATGCCGAGGGTGGCGCATTGACCGTGACGGCCGCGACCGCGTCCAATGGCACGGTAACGTTCGACCCGGCGACGGGCGCGCTGACCTACACCCCCAGCGCCGAGTTCAGCGGCAGTGACACGATCACTTACACGGTCACTGATGGAAATGGCGGCACCAGCACAGGGACGGCCACGATCACGGTGACGGCGGTCAATGACGCGCCGGTCGCGGGCGCCGACACGGCATCGACTTCGGAAGAGACTCCGGTGGTGATCGATGTGCTGGCGAATGACGGCGATGCCGAGGGCGGCGCGTTGACTGTGACGGCGGCGACCGCCCCGAATGGGACAGTAACGATCGACCCGGTGACCGGCGCGCTCACTTACACGCCCAACGCCGATTTTAGCGGCAGCGATACGATCAGCTACACCGTGAGCGACGGCGCCGGTGGCACGAGCATCGGAACGGTTGCCGTCACTGTGTCGCCCGTGGCGGACGCTCCGGTTGCAGTCGATGATGTGGTCACGGTGACCGAGGACACGCCGTTCAGTTCGACCATAAGCTTGATCGCGAACGACACCGACGGCGATGGCGACGCATTGACCGCTGTCGCGGGCACCTTCGCGACGGCGCAGGGCGGCAGTGTCGCGATCGCAGCCGATGGCAGCTATGTCTAC
>JAURVS010000299.1 GCA_030655355.1 Sphingopyxis sp. | reverse complement strand
GCCTCATGCGCGATCGACAGGTTGAATTTGGATCCGTCGACCAGCGACACAGGCGTGTCGAGCGAGATGTGCCGTCGCATCGCGTCAGGGTAGGGGCGGGCATTCGCCACATCGATCCCGCGTTCGAGATGCAATTCGCGTGGGCGGCCATAATCATAGAGACGATAGGTGATGTCGGCATTCTGCTGAATCTCGACCAGAGAAATTCCGACGCCGATCGCGTGAATCGTCCCCGCCGGAATATAGAAAAAGTCGCCGGCCTTGACCGGGATCCATTCCATGAGCGCCTCGATTTCGCCGCTGCGGCACGCGTCGGCAAGCTCGCTGCCCGAGAGCGGCTGCGTCGTTCCGATGCCGACGCTCGCCCCCGGCTCGGCATCGAGGATATACCAGCATTCCTCCTTGCCATGACGATGTCCGTCGCCGCGCGCCTGATCATCGGAGGGGTGAACCTGGATCGACAGCTTCTCGCTCGTGAAAATATATTTGATCATCAGGTCGAGACGACGGCCGGGCATTTCGAACCATATCTCGCCAACTGGATTTGCCAGTTGGACGTCAGGCGCCCCGAATGGCGGCGGCAGGGTCCGGCGTCCCCACGGTTTTTCGACGCGGATCGTGTCGAGCTTGAGCGCCGCGATCGGCGTCCCACTATAATGCAACATGGCTGCGCTCCGTATCCGCGACGCCCGGAACCGCATTTTGTGCGGACCAGAAATCCTCGACCGCGCCCGTCATTCCGGGGCGCATCATCGCGACCGCCAGATTGGCGATGACGAAGCCTGTCGCGTCGCCGCAATCATGGCGGCGGCCCTGGAATTCATAGCCGAAGCTATTCCCCTTCGCGGCCGCTCGCGCGAGCGCGTCGGTGAGTTGGACTTCGCCGCCGGCGCCGCGTTCCTGCGTCGCGAGCAACGCCATGATGTCGGGTTCAAGGATGTAGCGGCCAACGATCGCCATGTCCGATGGCGCGTCGGCAGGGGCAGGCTTTTCGACCATGCCGCTAATCCGCGTTACCGACCCGATCCGTTGCTCGGGGATAACGATACCATAACGTGCGCTATGCTCGGGATCGATCCGCTGGGTGCAGACGATATTCCCGCCATGCTCGTTATGGACGGCGACCATCTGCGCAAGACAACCTGGACTTCCGAGCATCAGGTCATCGGGCAGAAGGACAGCGAAGGGTTCGTCGCCGACCATTTCGCGCGCGCACCAGATGGCGTGACCAAGGCCCAGCGGGGATTGCTGTCGGACGTAAGAGACGCTTCCGGGCTCAAGCTGCGTATGAGCGATTGACGCACGCGACTTGCCGCGTGCGTGCAGCGTCGCTTCCAGTTCGAACGCGACGTCGAAATGATCCTCGAGTGAGGATTTCCCGCGCGAGGTGACGAAGATGAAATGCTCGATGCCCGCTTCCAGCGCTTCCTCGACCGCATATTGGATCAGGGGCTTATCGACGATCGTCAGCATTTCCTTGGGAATGGCTTTGGTCGCAGGCAGGATGCGCGTGCCCAGCCCGGCGACGGGGAATACGGCCTTGCGGATTTTTTTCACGACGCGGACACCTCCTGATGTTCTCCGCCTCCTGCATCCTCTCCTATATGTTTTGCGTGCCGGATCGTCGGTCCGACTGTAAATTCCCGTTAAAGTCTATCCATCGCGCCCGGTCGTTGCCGAGGCATTGAGTGCTATTTTGTCGTTCGAAATGCGAACAGTTCCAAAAGGCCCGATCGACGCCGGTTCGGCGATCGCGGACATAGAGGAACGCGACCGCTTCGCGGTCCCCGGCGGACGAAGGAAGGACATTGCCGCGGCCGCTGTTTTCTAGCCAGCCGACCACCTTGCAGAATTTTTGCGATCCGCAGGCGTTCAACGCCTGGATCGCCAGCGCGCCACCATTGCCTCCATCGGGTGCGTTGATGAAATGCACACCCTCTAAACTTGGTGCAGGTGCGGACGCCGACGTCAGCGCAAGCGCGATGTCGCCGATCGCGGGGGCACTGGCTTCGCCGACCCCCGGCTGCGCTTCCGCCAGCATGATTTCGTCTTCACTAAGCTCAGAGCGATGTGACAGCGACAGGCCCGCCAGCTTTGGCACCGCCTGTTCATGTGCGGCATAGCCCTGCCGCATCGCCGCGGGCTGTCCCCATTTGCCGCTCCAGCGGAAGAATAAATGCGTGTCGACCTGCGCGATCTTGTCGAGTTTGCCGCTCCATACCGGATGGACCCAGTCGGTGTGATAATGGGTTGCCAGCCCGACGGGCGCATACACCAGACCGGCGAGTGCCGACCGGGCGCGCGCCCGTGTCTCGATCCACGCCGATTCCGACGGCACGCGTCTCAAAGCGCCATCGCAAGTGAAGGTGAACTGGCAGCCGGTCGTTCGCTCGCTGCCCTGGAAGACAACGCCACAAACCGTCGCTGGAAAGGCGGGATGCCGCACACGGTTCAGGACGACTTGCCCGACGGCGCGCTGGCCGCGGTCGTCATTGCCCGCTTCGTACCACATGGCCGCGGCGAGGCAGTCGACCGCCTTTTCCTGATTCACGCTATCGCCCGCGAGCGTGAAAGGCCGGGCGGCGGGGACAGGATCGGTGCTGAAGGGAATTGCGGCGTTGATCTGACGCGCGGTCTGCGGATCGATATCGCTGAACAGAAGCGGCTCGGGCGCCGGCAAATCGCGTACCGCGACAGGGCCTGACAGCTGAATCGAATAGCCCGACACAGTTTCGAGCGGGCGATTTGACGATCCGTTGGCGAAACTTCCAAGGACAACGAAAAGCGCCAGCGCCGCCGCCGTCTGGAACATCCGGTCCTGGATAGCATATCGCGTCATCGAACCCCGATCGACCAGCATGCCGAGCCGTCCGGGATTCCGGGCGGCCCTCTTCAAGATCACCAAATCAATGTGACACAATCAAAAGATATTGCAATGCAGCAAAGTCTGTATGCCGCTTCTGGTTACCCTTGCTCCGATTTCGACGGCAAGGGATAGATCTAAATAATTACGCAATTACAGATATATAATTGCGATGCAGAGACGGCCTTATATGTCCCATGTCGGCACGGGCCGTTCCAAATTCGCGTCGGAAGCGCATAAAATTGTTGCATCGCACAACGAGTCGGCCTTAGCATGAGGCTTAACCGTCTGGGAGCTCTCCCTCTTGTACCAGGCAATGACGATCCGAATTATTGGCGCTCCCATGCGCGTGGCCTTTTTGGCTACGCGCGGCGCATTGGCGCAGGCCGCTTGGTCCATGTCTCCGCGCCGACGTTCATCCTGTCGACTGCATCGGAGGCATTGAAGGCGATGGGTCGGCTCAAGGTTGCGGTCATTATCGCCAGCACGGGCCGGCCCGCCAATCTGGCCACAGCGCTCCGCCATTTTTCGAGTCAAAGTCACCCGCCCGCCGCGATCCTGCTTTCGGTGGCATCCAGCGAAGATCTGCCGCCCGATCTTGATGATTATCCCGACGTCGAGCATGTCATTGGACCCAAGGGCCTCCCCGCGCAGCGCAACACTGGGCTGCGCAATCTGAGCGCAGCCGCCGACGTGGTCGCTTTTTTTGACGACGATTATATCCCGTCGCGACATTGTATCGAGAATGTCGCCGATTTCTTTGCCGCCCATCCTGACGTTGCCGGAGCGAACGGGCGGCTCCTTGCCGATGGCATCAATACGCCCGGTATCTCGACCGAACAGGCCGAGGTGCTGGTGCAGCGTTACGACGCTGACGATCGCCCGTCGGACACGACGATCCGCAGGGATATGAAGGGCCTCTACGGCTGTAACATGATCTACCGCCGCCAGATGATCGACGGCATATGGTTTGATGAACGGTTGAAGCTTTATGGCTGGCAGGAAGATATTGACTTCGCCGCCCAGCTGCTCGGGCGCGGACGTCTGGTGCAGACTTATGCCTTCGCGGGTGTTCATCAGGGCGTCAAGGGCGGGCGGGCGTCGGGTGTTCGGCTTGGCTATTCGCAGATCATCAACCCGCTCTATCTTGCGGACAAGGGCACGATGCGGCGCGCGTTCGCCCTGCGCATCATCTTCGGCAATTTTGTCGCCAATCACGCTCGCGCGCTGAAACCCGAACCTTGGGTCGACCGCGCGGGACGCGTGCGTGGCAATTGGCTCGGCCTGTTCGACGCGTTGCGCGGCAGGCTGACGCCGGAAAGGATTGAGGCTTTGTGATGCGCCCCTGTTCCGGTCCCGGTCCCGGAACCGGGCATTTCCTTTTCCCGATCGTCGCAGCGAGGTTCCGTCCCCGATGATGCCACAGCCCCAAACCAGTCCCTCGCCAAGCGAAAAGGTCGGCCTGCTTAAATATGCATGGCGCAATCTCGGTATCAGGAAGCTCGTTCTCGAACGGCGCTTCCGCGCGCTCGAACAGGAATGGAAGACCGCACGGGCGAAGATTCAGACGGGCGGTGGTGTCCCTACGAATATTCTGATTATTCCTTCAGACCCCGAACTGCTGACATCATCGACGGGCGACCAGGCGATGATCGGCGCGATCATGGCGCATTGGCGTAAGGCTATCCCGCATGCGCAAATCTATGTCGCCGTTGCAAATGACGGCGCGGCCACCGCCGCGCACGCGATCGGCTTGAAACCGCTGCATCTTCTTGCCCCCTCGACGACGTTCGATGCCGCGATCGAGCAGGTGAGCGCGTGCGAAATCGGCACCGTCGTCGCGATGGGGGCCGACGTCCTCGATGGCAGCTATAATGTCGCCTTTTCGGGTCGTCAGTTGATGCTGCTCGACCTGGTGTCCCGCAGCGGCGCCGACAGCTATATTACCGGCTTCAGCGTCAGCCAGGATTTCCATCCGCGCATCATCCGCTTGTTCGACTCGCTCGATTCAGCGGTCCGCATCAATTTGCGCGATCCGGTCTCGTTCGGCCGCTTTCGCAGCGCATCGACGGCGCAATCGAACCTTGTTGCCGACGTCGCCTTTCTTCTCGAACCGCGCGTATCACTGCGCACCGAAGCGATCGGTGAATGGATCGCGGTCCAGCAACGCGATGGACGGGTCGTGCTTGGGCTCAACTGCCACCCGCTGCTGCTTGAGCTTGAGGATCGCCACAATATCGATCGGTTTATCGACGGCTTTGCCGACGCGATCGTCGATTTCGCCGACCGGCGTCCGCTGGCTTTCCTGATGATCGACCATGACAGCCGGGGCTCTTCCTCCGACGCCCTTTGCCTGCGGCCCGTCTATGATCGCTTGGCTGAGCGTCTGGGGGCAGAAAATCTCCTCTACCCCGACGAGAGGCTCCTCGCCGACGAGATCAAGGCGGTTGTCGGCGACCTCGATGGCGTTGTTTCGGGCCGCATGCATTTGATGATCGCCGCGATGGGCGCGGGAACGCCGGTGTTTGGAATCGATTATAAGGACAAGATGGAGGGGCTGCTCAATCACTTCGACCTTCCGACCGACATGCTGTGTACCGCCGCCGACTTCATGCGCGCCGGCGAGGATCCGGCCGAACGACTGACCGAATTTGTCGATCGGATCGACACGATCCGCGCCCAGGTTGCGCGCGCCAAGCCCGTCGTTCGTGCGGCGGCGAAGCAGAATTTCGGAGGCGCCGCCTGATGCTTGCGGTTGCCAAATCCTTTGCAAAGCTGAACCGTAATCTCTTTTACGACGCGTTTCGCTATTTCCGTTTCTCGTCGATGTTCGACCGCGAATCCGAGAGCGCGCGGCTTGGTGCGGCGATCAAGATGGATGCGCACCGGATCGAAAAAGGGCTGGCGCTGCCGCAATCGCGACCCGGTTTCGGGCAGGATGTCGTCGCCCGGCTGATCCGCGATGTCGGTGTTTACGAAGCGCGTTTCGGCGCCGACCGGATTACGCGCATCGCGCGGTCGGCGCTAGCCGACTATGAGCAGACCGGGCGCGAACAGGGCGTCCCGCATGGGGCGCTGGGTCAGTTTCTGACCTCCGACGATTTCGCCGACGCCGAGTCCGCGACGATCCGCCTCGATGCGAAAGCGATCCGCGCGCGGTCGCAGATCGACTTCACGGCTTTCGCCCATTCGCGGCATTCGCTGCGCCAATTCTCCGCCGAACCCGTCAGTCCGGATGCGATCGAGGCCGCTGTTCGCGCTGCCGAGCGCACGCCATCGGTTTGCAACAGGCAATCGGCAAAGGCCTATCACATCGTCGACCCTTCGCTGCGCAAGCAATTGCTGGAGGTGCAGGGTGGCAATCGCGGATTTGGCGACGACATCGCCGAACTGCTGATCATTACGTCGGAACTGCGCAATTTCGTCAGCGCGGCGGAGCGCTATCAATGCTGGATCGATGGCGGGCTGTTCGCCATGTCGGTGGTCTATGCGCTTCACGCGCAGGGGCTCGGCACCTGCATGCTCAACTGGAGCGTTGATCCCAGTCGCGACATCACGGCGCGCAAGCTGATGAATCTGCCACCGACCCAAAATATCATCGTCTATATTGCGGTCGGCCATTATCCCGAGAATTTCTCCGTCGCTACCTCCACCCGGCTCGGTGCCGACGATATATTGACGCGGCTTTGACCTGATATGCGGCGCCGCGCGTTCCTTGCTCAATCGGCGGTTGTGATATGACTGCGCCTGGCGTTGTCGTCGCCGATACGCGCTTGTTCGATCATGCACCCGAAATCGATAGCCTGCGGGCCATCGCGATGATTGCCGTCCTCGCCATGCACGCCAAGCTGCTGCCGTTTGGGTGGGTCGGTGTCTGGATGTTCTTCGCCATCTCGGGTTAGGTCGTTACGCTTTCGATCATCCGGCGACTGGATAGCCGATCGTGCGACGGGCAGCGACGCTGTGCCGGGCCAAATCGCTCGATCCCGAAAAGCCCGCGATCACATAAGCTTCGTTGGCGCCCGATCAGCGCGCGTTGGCTTTGCGTCGGTGCAATGCGTTCGCGACAAATGCGCCGGTGACGATCGCGTAAATCCCGACGCCGACGGTTCCGAGCGCAAATATCTTCAATATGTGCGAGAGGGCATGAACCGCGCCGCGGCTCTCCAGAAACCATAGCGCGCCAATCATCGCGATCAGCCCGGCCGTCGGGGCCGCGAGCCGTCGCAGCAGGCGATAGGACGCGAAGTCGCCATGGACGCGTAGCGACCACAGGGTGACCGCAGCAATCAGGACGTTGGCGATCAACTGCCCCCACGCCACCGCCAATAGTCCGAAGGGGGCTGCGAGGATCGTTCCGGCTACCGACATGATCGCCGCCGAGATCGCCAGTTCGCGCGCGCGTCTCGGCTGATTGTCCAATGAAAAGACTGGCTCGGTCAGCGTGGTGATGAAGCCGACCAGATAGGCGATGGCAAGAATGGAAATGATGGGAGCGGCGGGGGCCCATTTGGCGCCCAGCAGCATCAGGATCAACGGTTCGGACAGCACCGCCATCAGCACGAACACCGGAGCGGCCACGCAGAACAGATACCAGGCCGAATTTTCGGCGCTACGAACCCGCGCTTCCCGGCGCTCTTCGCCATCGACCTTTTTCATCGTCGACCAGAAAATCACCCGCGCCGGTTCGCGCAACGCTTCGGCAGCGGCGCCGGCGACGCGGGTCGCAGCGCGGTAGAAGCCGACCGCGCCAGGGCTAAGGCTGAAGCCGATGACGAACACCGACGAATTGCCGCTGAGGAAAGAAGCAAAGCGTCCGATCAGGATCTGGCCGGCAAAATGGATCATGTCGCGGTCGTAAGGCTGCCGCCGCCATTCGATCCGCTCGCGGTCCTGGCGATACATAAGGCAAAGCAGCGCAGTCGCCTCGAGCGCGAGCTTGGACACGCCGAGCGCCAATATGCCCTGTCCCGCCCATAATGCGGCAAGCCCCGCGGCGGCGCCGACGGTTTCCGAAATGATCGAAGCCAGCGAGATTTCGTGGATCCGACCCGCTTTCATCAAGCGCCCCGTCTCAAGCGTCGCGATGCTTCGAAACGGCACCCACAAGGCGAGCGCGAGCATCGTCGGCGTCAGCTTGCCATAGGGGCTGGCGACCCAGAATATTGCCGCCGCGCCCGCAATCATCAGAAAGATGACGAGCGCGATCGTGATTGCCATGCCGTAGGCGCGCTGGACCAGCGCATCG
Organism: Sphingopyxis sp.; assembly: GCA_030655355.1. Taxonomy (GTDB): domain Bacteria; phylum Pseudomonadota; class Alphaproteobacteria; order Sphingomonadales; family Sphingomonadaceae; genus Sphingopyxis. The sequence goes on along the minus strand of JAURVS010000299.1, from coordinate 11,560 downwards.
TCGTCATGACAGATGAGATATTCGCGCCACCCGCCCTCGGCAAAAAGCGACAGCCCCATCGCGAATGCGAACAACAGGCTGAACGTGCCGAAATCGGCGACGCCGATTGAACGCGCGACGATGAGGAAAAAGACGAATTGAACAAGCTGCGCATACACACGGGCGAGGAACAGTCCCCCCGCTGGCGTCGATCGGCTAGCCGTCAGATGTAGACGTTCCCAAATGCGCTTCGCCTGAGCCACGGTTCGGAGATACTCCTAAAACGCCGGATTTCAGAGCTAACAGATCAATGTTGCGTTGCAACATAAATCTCCTGCGATTAGGATCGGTAGGTACATAGCGAGGCCGAACGGGCTCGCCGCCGATTCGAACCGACGGAGCATGCCTTGGCGTCGATCCCGCGACGAATAATCATCAACGGCAAATTTCTGTCGGGTATCCCGACGGGGGTTCATCGAGTCGCCGAAGAACTGATCCGGCACGCTGCGGAGATCATCAGAGACGACACTGACATCGCCCGCAAGCTCGAACTCTCGCTCTGGCTCCCGCACAATGCCGAAGCGAACGCAAAGCATTTGGGCTTGCCCTACCGCGTGATAGGGCCGCTGACAGGCAATCTGTGGGAACAGCTCACTTTGCCTGCGCATGCGCGCGGGCAGACGATCCTCAGTCTCTGCAACGTCGGGCCGATGCTGACGCGCAATGCCGTGACGATGTTCCACGACGCGCAGGTTCATCTGGCGCCCGACAGCTATTCGCGACCGTTCCGGCTTTGGTATCGCCTGCATCAGCCGGTCAGCGGGCGCCGCCACCGCAAGATATTGACCGTATCGCATTTCTCGCGCGAGCAGCTGGACAAGGTAGGCGTCGCGGGTCTCGATCGCACTGCGGTCGTCCATAACGGCGTCGATCATGTCCAGTCGACCGCGCCCGACGATGACGTTCTGCCGCGTCTTGGGCTGGGTGCGAAACCTTATGTCATCGCGCTGGCGAACACGCAGCCGCACAAGAATATCGGGCTTCTGCTGAAGGCCTTTTCGCGCCCCGAACTTAAGGGGGTGACGCTTGTCCTGTTCGGATCGGCGCGTGCTGCGGATTTCGTCGGGGGGGGGCATGCGGTGCCCGATAATGTCGTTTTCGCCGGGCGGGTGAGCGACGCCGAATTGCGCTCACTTTATGGTCATGCGCTCTGCATTGCCTTTCCTTCGCTTACCGAAGGTTTCGGCCTGCCGCCTCTCGAGGCAATGACGACCGGCTGCCCCGCGATTGTCGCGCCGCACGGTGCGCTTCCCGAAATATGCGGTGACGCGGTGATCTATGCGCCCGCCGACGATCCGGCGGCGTGGGCCGCATCGATCGTCCGTCTGAGAGATGACGATGATTTTCGTGAAGAGATGCGCGCGTCGGCGCGCCGCCAGTCGGCGTCGTTTACCTGGAAACGTGCCGCCAGCCAGTTGGTCGACGAACTGCTGGCGCTTGAATCCTGACGGCGCGGTCGAACGTCAGGTTGAGGATTGCCGCGCGACTTTTGAGCGCGATGGCAATGCCAGCAAAACAGGCGAAATCGACGCCGGGATCGGGCGAAGCCTGAGTAAGTATCGCGGGAACGAGTGACGCGACGGCGGTCCAGCCCAAGGCATCGGCGATATCGGCCTCGCGCGATCCGGTCGGCACGTCGCTCTGCGGCCAGATGACTTTCAAAATATAGGCGAGGAAGCTGACGATCCCGACGACGCCCATCCCGCCAAGAATGGCGGTGATGATGCTCGACGAACGAAAGCTGCCGGCGCCTATGCCCAGCCCATAAGATACCATGAAGGCATCAAGACCCTGCCGCGCCCAAAAGGCGCGCTGCAACCCTGAGTCGGAGTTGGCTTTTTCTACTGTCATTTGGCGGATCATCTCTTCGAACGCTTGGGCGGCTTCGCTTGATGCAATCAGCAGTAGTGCGACGAAGGCGACGCAGAACAGCGCGATCGCGCCGATCGCGATCAGCTTGTCGGCGCGAAGATAGGAGGGCATGAGCGCGGCTCGGCAGAGGAGGATCACCGCATAGCCGGCAAAGCCGACATAGGCGGTCGACGATGTCGAAAGCATCAGCACGACAGCCATGAGCGCCGCAGCAAGGCCCGTCGCAAGCGGCCGGATATGGCGCAGCCAGAGTTCAAAGCAGAGAATGAACCAGGCGATCCCGAAATCGGCATAAATCGACGGTTCGGGCATGATCCCGTTGATTCGGATGAAGTTTCTGGTCCGCTGATCGACCTGCGAATAGGCGCCGTTGCGGAAGAATTCGACAACTTGATCCCAGGGTGTCCCGCGCAGCGCGACGCCCAATATGCCAAGCACGGCGTGCGTCACCGTAATCCAGACCGCCGCGGTGATGATCGGGTTCAGATTTTTCGAGCGCGTGACCGCGATATAACAGCAGAGCGCGGCGAGCCCGGTACCGACCAGATAGACCGCCGTCGTGATATTCTGCGACGTGAAGAAAAGCGGGATGGTGTCGAACTGATGCCGCATTCCGATCGGTCGCAGCGGGAAGACGTCGATCGACTGCTGAAATATTCGCGGCAGCAGAAAGGCGCCGACGAAGCTGTAAATGCAGAATATGACCATCCACACATTGTCGGCGATCGCCCGGCGAAACAGCGCCGAATCTTGCTTGACCAGCGTGAAGCAGGACAGGGCGAGGAAGCCCAACATGATGCGTCCGGGCGGGATCGACGATCCCCCGAGACTGGTCAGAATGACACCCGCCGATCCGTCGAGCAAGTTGAACGCCAGCGTTGCGCAAAGCAATTCCATCGGGCCGCGACGAAGCAGGAGCCAGAAGCCGAGCAGGATTGTCGCAACGCCGATCAGCGTTGGTATCATTGCGCAGCCTCGACCAGCCGTGCGACGGGATGCGACGTGGGGGCCCCCATATTCAACGCCTGCGACACAATGCGCGCTATCCCCGCGTCGAAATTCTCGGGCGCGAAACGCTGGGCGTTGGCAATCGCCGCATCGGAGTCGAATGCCGGCAACCAGCGTTCGAAACGCTCAACAGCGTCAATGAGCGAATCGGCTTCCTGACGATCGAAGAATAATCCCGTCTGTTCATCGACGATCGAATCGCGGACACCGCCCCTGCCAAAAGCGATCACCGGACGGCCTGCGGCATTGGCTTCGACCGGCACGATCCCGAAATCCTCTTCGGCCGGAAAGACGAGCGCGCGGCAATCGGCATAGGCCCGCCGTAACGATGCATAGTCGAGCCGTTCGACGATCCGGATGTTGGAGCCCGCGCGCTTTGCGATATCGCCCGCGAGTTCGCCGGTCCCGACCATCAGGAGCGGTAGCCCGAGCCGGGTGAATGCATCGGCGACAAGATCAGCGCGCTTGTAGGGCGTCATCTGGCCGACCCAAAGATAATGGTCGCCGACGCTGCCCGATTTTTCGAACATTGCGACATCGACCGGCGGGTGAACGACGTCGGCCGAACGGCCCCAGCTCTTGCTGATCCGGCGCGCGATAAAATTGCTGTTGGCGACGATATGGTCGATGCCCTGCGCCGATGTCACGTCCCACTGGCGCAGCGCGGGAAAGGTTGCCGACATGGCGGCGCGCGAAAGCATCCCCGCGCGCGCGCGATACTGGTGATAATGGTCCCAGAGATAGCGCATCGGCGAATGGCAGTAACAAAGGTGGAATGCGTCGGGCCGCACGATGACGCCCTTTGCGGGGCCGGACTCGCTGCTGATCACCAGATCATATTCGCTGAGGTCCATCTGTTCGAGCGCGCGCGGCATCAACGGCAGATATTTTTGATAATATTTTTTCGCGCCGGGCAGATTCTGGATGAATGTCGTGCGGATCCGGTGCGACGCGATGAAGTCCGACACCGCTGTCGGATCATAAACATGCGTGATGATGTCGGCGCCGGGGTAAAGCCGCAACAGTCGTTCCAGCACCCGCTCGCCGCCGCGCATCGCGACGAGCCAATAATGAACGATGACGGTCCGCGGCGGCCTCATGCCGCCGCCGCGACATATTGCTGATATTGGGTGTAATAGCTGGTCGAGTCATCGGGCGCGAAGCGGCTTTGTTTGCGCAGATCGACGCGCGTGAGCGCGATCCCGATATAGTGATTCAGCCGGATCGGTAGCAGCCGCGCCGCGGTGACAATGGCTTCATCGGGCGTCGAACGCCATTTTGCGGCGAGGATCACGCCGTCCGACAGACCCGCGATCTCGCGCGTTTCCGCGACCGCCAGCAGCGGCGGGCAATCAAGGATGACCAGATCATATTGTTGCTTGAGTTGGGCGACGGTGGACTGGATCAGCCCCTTGTCGGTCAGCCTGTCGCCTTCATTGCCGCGCGACACGATCGGCAGAATGTGCAGTCCGCTGCTGACGGTACGAATGGCCTGATCGAGAGTTGCCGTTCCTTCGCCGATTTCGACCAGTCCCGGGCCTTCCTGGATATGAAATTCGTGCGACAGGCCGCGGCGGAAAATGTCGCAATCAACGACAATCGTCCGATGTCCCGTCTGCGCCGACACAAGGCCGAGCAGCGACGACAACACACTCTTGCCCTCGGCGGGCAGCGCCGATGTGACGGCGATAACCTGCGCGCGTTCGAGGCCCGGTATCTGGATCGACGCGTGGACGTTGCGAAGCGATTCGGCGAGGATCGAGTTGGGCATGCTCGTGATCGTCTCGATCGGGTTTGGCGCATGATGCCTTGCCGTCCGGTTCTCGGGCACCATGCCGAGGTAAGGTAGCCCCGTCCGCTTCTCGACATCCGCCGCCGTCGTCAGACCGCGGAATTGCATCTCGGCAGCGAAGGCGGCGACAAGGCCAAGCCCGACCCCACAAACCAGCGAGAAAAAGAGATTGAGGACAATATTCGGGCTCGTCGGCATCGCGGGCGCCGACGCGAGGGTCAGCACACGGGCGTCCGATCTTTCGGTGCCGCTGCTGGCCGACGTTTCGCGATAGCGCGCGAGATAGGATTCATAGAGGCCCTGCGACGCCTCTGCTCGGCGCTGCAAATCGTCGAGCGCCACCATCGCCTTGTTGTTGGTGAGCAGTTGTCCTTTCGCCGAACCGAGCGTTCCCGACAGCGAGGCCAGTCGCTGCGAGGATACCGCCGCCTTCGCCTCAAGGTTCGAAATGACGCGGTCGATCTCTTCCTGAATCTGCTTGTCGAGGTCGGCCATTTCCTGCCGCGCACGCTGAAGTTCTGGATGACGGTCGCCATAGCGCGTCCGAAGATCCGCCATTTTGACGACCAATTGCCCACGCTGCGAGCGCAGCGACGAAACGACCGAGGATTCGAGCGCCTCGCCGACATCATCGCCCATCGATCCGCGGCTGAGCTGCGCTCGCGCGGTCTGGAGGCGCGCGGCATCTGCGGCCGCTTCGGCTCGCGCCGAAGCAGCCTGCTGATTATAGACCGAAATATCCTGTTCGGTCAGCGAGGCACCGGTCGTGCTGGGAAGGCCGTTGCGGATGCGGTAATTCTGCACTTCGGCAAAGTCTGCCGTCGCCTGCGTCCGCAACTCCTCGACCTTGGCGCCGAGGAAGTCGATCGCTTCCGAGGTCGCGGTCTTCTTTTCGTTGATCTGCGACTGCGCATATTCATTTGCATAGGCATTGGCCAACATTGCGGCCATTTCCGGATCGTGATGGCGATACGCAATGCCGATCGAATAGGATGTCCCGATCCGCGACGCGCCAAGTCCGCTACGAAGATAGCGGACGAGCTGGTCCTCCATCTTGTGGCGCTGTTCGGCGCTCAGCTTGCGCGGGTCAACCGACGCGCCACCTCCTCCGAGCAGCCGCGACAGCGTCGAAGTCGGCGGGTTCACGAACGGATTGAATTGGCGATTGTTGACCAGATCATATTTGCGAACGATTTCGCGCGCCATCCCCAGCGAGCCCACAACCTGGATTTCCGTCGCGACATCTGCGTCGCCTGCCATCGACGGCTCAGCCTCGTCGCCGACCTTCGCCGCCAGTTCGCGATTGGACCCCGTCAGTTTGACGATCGCGTCCGCCGTATAGATTTTAGGTTGCCAAAGCGTCACGAGCAGCCCGATGATGAAAATCGCAGCAGACACGCCGACAATCAGCCAGAGGCGCCGCCGCAGCATGTTGAACAGCTTGGCAAAGCTCAGCCTGTCGCCGGTGGGCGAGGGCGATGTCTCGCGGAGGCTCCGTGCGTCCTGACCGCGCAGATCCAGCGGCTCAGTATGCGTTACGGGGAGAGTCATTTCAGGCCTTTCGCTTATCTATTTTTGGCGAAGTTGAACGGCGGCTAGAGTGCAAGCGTCATGCGGACTCCTGTCTGTGCAGCGGAATAATCACGGATAGAGCCGGACCCCGAACCGAAGCGGTTGTTGAGCGTGGCGAAACCGCCGACCTTCAGCCACCGATTCACTTTCCATTCGACGCGGCCCGTGACCGATAGGCGCTTTGCTTCGGCCCCAATCTGTCCATAATCTTCGAATGCGATAGCGGTCTCCGCCGTGATCAGAACATTGCGCCGAAGTTCATAATCCGCGCCCAAAGTGAAATCGGTGACGGTCACGGCGCTCACCTGGTCGAGCGTGCTGGTCGAGGTGGACTGCGCAAGGTCGGCACGTACGCTGACCAGCGGCGTCGGATACCAGCGAACCCGTCCGAACAGCGCCACGCCCTTGATGGTCGCGAACAGCGGATTTTCGAATTTATGTTGTCGCAGGCCGACATTGAGTTCGGCCGTCAGCATCTGGGTGATCCCGTAGCGGAGGCCGAGGCCGACCGAATAGCTTTCAGCGTCGCGATTGGAGAGCGGGCGCGGGTCGTTGTAGCGATAGACGTCGTAAGTTCCGCGCGCCTGTAACGCGAGTAGCGGGCTGACCTCATAACCGAGCGTCAGGTTCGATCCCCAGCGGCGACTGTCGCGAAAACTCTGGTCGACCGTCAGGCCATCACCGAGATCGACATCGTCGTAAGTCGATCGTGCCGCCGAAAGCCCCATCGAGGCGTAGAGGCGATTGAAGCTCTTCCGCAACGAAATTCGCGAGCGCAACTCGCGCATCTTGAGCGGTTCGCCGACCGACAGATCGTTGGCGAATGTGCCGCGCCCGGCGGTGGTATCGGCCCAGCCGATCCCGGCATTGAGCAAGAAGCCCGAGAGCAATTCGGTTGAGCCGCTGGCATCGACCCGAAATTGTTCGTCATCTTGCGACGCGTAAGTAGCGTAACGGCGGATCCGCGCCTCGCCATAGAGCGAAAAATTGGCGCCGGGTTCACTAATCACCGCGGTCACCGACGGAACGATCGAGACGCTGGTGTCCGATTGCGCGTCGTTGGCAGTCGTGAAAACGTTCGACGAAAAATCGGGGGAGACGGTCAGATTCGGCCGGATCATCAATTTCCCAGCGCGGATGCCGATGGGGTCATAGGCCGGCTGTTGCCGATTCCCGGCCACGTCGCTGGGTTCGCTGTCGAGCGACTGCGCGCAGGCCGGCTGGACGCCACCCGCGAGGCTGAGGGCCGCTGCAAGGCCCGTGACCAGTCGAGGTCGAACGACCCACCCCTTACGGGCGGCGCGCTCGTCACCGACAAGAATCTCCTTTGAACCGGTTCGCATATGCATCCGCAATGCCTCCGAAAAACAGACAGGTGGATCGTAACTGAATAAGAAAATGTTGCAATGCACAAAAATCGAAAGCATCATGAGCCGTGCAAAAAATGAGGAGGAGGCGCGCGCCTCACCGCATGTCTCGACGAAAAGCACCCGGCTACGCCGGCCTGATGATCCTCGCCCTTCTTTTGGGACTGGCATTTCTTGGCGCGGACATTGAGATGCTCGACAGCATCAATATCGCCGCGCCGGTGTGGATCGTGCTGGCGCTGGGCTATCTGTTTATCCGGCTATCAATCGACTGGCGGCGCGGCCGCCGCGGCAGCGCGACGCTGACGGCACTTCTCGCCGTCGGCTATAGTCTCTTCGCCATTCTGATCTTTCGTCCGCTCTGGAGCGGAACGGAGGAAGTGGCCGCGACCGCAGACAATTTTCGTCTCGTCAGCTTCAACATCAACAAGGACAATCCCGATCAGCGCGAAGTTGCCCGATGGATCGAGGCGCAGTCGGCGGATTTTGTCATTTTGCTCGAGGCGCGCGACCGGCCGGGTTCGGTTTCGCGGTTGCTGAAGGCGCGCTATCCTTATCAATATGACTGCCGCGGCGACGCGAGTTGCTCGACGCTGATCTTGTCGCGCGTCCCGGCCTTGGGTGTGACTTTGCATGCGCATGGCGACACCGAGAATCGCAAGTCGATTTCGGCACTCACAGCCCGCTTCACGCGGGGGAATGATGAACTGGCGATCACTGCCACGCACATGCCGCGACCTTGGCCGATGGGGCTCCAGGCATCGCGATTGCGCGAACTCGCCGCGGTCGCGACCGAGCCGGGCAGCAGCCAGATTGTCGTCGGCGATTTCAATAATGTGCCGTGGACCTTTTTGATGAACCGGCTCGCGGTCGATATGGACCTTCGCCTGCTGAGTCGCGCGGTGCCCAGTTGGCCGACCGGTGGTCTGGGCGCGATGGTGCCGATCGACAATATCTATGGCCGGGGATGTTTGGGCGTGGTCAGCCTGTCGCGCGGACCCGAAATCTGGTCGGACCATTATCCGTTGGTGATGACCGCGCGGACTGGGGGTTGCGGTGCGTGATGAAGCTTTCTTTGCGCTGCTGGCGGTCATCAATCCGCGCGAGATGCCGACTCCGGAGGTGCTGGCCGAACGGCTCTTGCGTGTCGGGGACTTCGGCGGCTGGCCCATTTTGATCGAATATGCCGAACGCCACCGGGTTATGCCATTTTTCGCCAATCGACTCCGTACGCTTGGTTGGATGGAGGGGACGGTCTTTCCGTTGAATGCCGATCTCAAGGTCCGACTGGAAAAGACGGTGCGCGAATCGGCTTTTGCGGAACTCGCCTCGCTCGCAGAGCTCAAACGAATTTGCGAACGCTTAGGCGATCAAGGTATCGCACCCATCCTGCTCAAGGGGCTCGCGCTGTCGCAGCTTTGCTTTAAAAAGATCGGTTGGCGGACGAACCACGACATCGATCTGTTGATCCGGCCCGACGAACTCGTCACTTGCGACCGACTTCTCGCAGAGATGAACTATATAAGAGTCGAGCCGCATCCGGCGCTCGATGCGGTGCAGACTGACAAGTGGCGGCGCGCGCACAAGGATTGGGTCTATATCCATCGCTCGCGGCGAACGATCGTCGAAATTCATTACCGCCTGTTCGACAATGAGCCGCTCTGCGCCGAGGTTGACCTGAGCGAGGTCGAAACGCTCGACCTGTTTGGCCAGCATCGCATCCTGTCACTGACCGGCGATGCGCTGCGATCCTATCTTGCCCTGCACGGTCTGCTCCACAGCTGGTCGCGCTTGAAATGGCTGATCGACTATGAGTTGATCCGTCCTGTTGGCGGGCGGGATGCTGGGCGCGACGTGGCGACGCGGGTTGCCGACCGGCTTGGCGATACGCTGTTCGCCGCGGCATCGGCGGCGAATGGCCGAGGCTATAGCCGAACCGCCATGCTCGTAAGCTCGTCGCTCAACGCGATGGCTGGTGGCGGACAGCAGGAGCTCGAACAGACGAAATTCGGCACGACGATCAAGAATATGAGCCACTACCTGATCTCGTTGCGGCCGTCCTACTGGCTTGCCGAACTTCGTTACGACCTTGCAGACAGGTCGCGGGACGGGAGCGCGGCGGCAGGCCGATCGGGTTTGATCGACCGGGTCGTCAGCTGGATCCGGCGGAAGGCGGGTTACGACTCGGGTCAGCTCGGTTAGGCGAAAGCTAAGTCTGCTTGTTGCGTGTTAGATTCTGGCCCGCGCCGAAATGGGACGCCCGTTGTTAAGAGCGTCGGTCTGAAAATAGAAAGTCTTGCGAGAACATGCGGATAACTCCTTATTTTTGTTAAGTTGTTTAGTTAGCACCTGCACAAATTTGTGCGCTGCAACATATTGACTTGGTTAACGAAACATGAAAATTTTCGATCTGCGGGCACTTCCGCCCGCCTATTGATGGAGGGTATCCATGCATACACTTCCGAAACCGGCTTATACCAAGCCGGAACTCGTCGAAGTCGGTTCTTTCGAGGACGTGACGCTCGGCGGCACCTCGGGGTCCAATCTGGACGCCGCTTTTCCCTCGGGTACCCCTTTTAGCGATCTCACCTTTTCCTGATCTAATCAGGAAAAGTAGGGACCACTCGGTATTCCGAAACTGTGGAGGGCGGAGGGTCGCCCGTCCTCCATTTCCTGATCGGGTCGCAACCCGCGGGAGGATAATGACGTGAAATGGATAGCGAGCCCATCGGCTGTATATAGCGATCTCGACGGGATGACGGCGCTGCTCGATACGCATGGCAATGTCTATTATTGCCTGTCAGGAATCGGGCCGTTCGTGTGGGATAATCTGCGCAAAGGCGCGAGCGCCGACGAAATTTGCGACGCGGTAACGGAAAATTACGATGTTTCCCCTTCAGTGGCACACGCCGATGTCACCGCGCTGCTAGACAGGCTCTCGTCCGCCGGTCTGATCGTGACAGCTGATGCCTAGCGAGCGCACGGGAAGAACTTGGCGCTTCGCGGTAATCTGGCGGGACAAGTGGCTATTGTTGTCGTCGTTGATTTTGCTGTGGTTTGTGAGGCTCTCCCTCTCGCTGATTGGCTATAATCGAATGATCCGTCGCGTATCGTTCCAGCCGAACCTGCCGTTCCCGAGTGATGCTCTGGCGCGGCGCGTTGCTTTGTCGATCCAGACGGCATCGCATCTGGTGCCCAGGCCGACATGCCTTGTGCAAGCGCTGGCCGCAAAGATGCTTCTGGGGATCAGGGGCTGTGCGTCGCAGATCAAGGTCGGTGTGCGCCGGAACGGCGATACATTCGGTGCACACGCCTGGTTGATCAGCGACGGTAAGGTCGTTCTGGGCGGCGACACCGAAAATCTCTCGAGCTTTCAACCTTTGATGAAGATCGGATAGGCATGAGCGGCATCTGCGGAATCGTCCCTGCAAAAGGAGATCGAGCAGTCGGTGTCGCAATGCTGGAACGCGGACTCGATGCGATGGCGCACCGCTGCCGCGATGGCATGTCCTGCTATCATGACGAGCATGTGCTGATCGGCCACGGTCTTCTCGATACCGGGTGTAACGGATTTGCGCTCGACGATGACGGTTATGTCGTCGCGTTCGACGGCCGACTCGACAATGGCGACCAACTGCGGGCAAGTCTGCGGGAAGGGGCAGGGCTGCATGCGCCGCATCTCGACAATCTGTCCGACACCAGGCTTTTGCTCGCTGCATACCGATCGCTTGGCGAAGAATTGGCGCAGCATCTTCTCGGCGATTTTGCCATTGCGATCTGGGATCCGGTCAAGCAGCAGCTTTATCTGGCACGTGACCATATCGGGGTGAAGCCGCTTTATTATCGCATCATCGGCGACGAGTTTCTGTTCGCTTCGGAGATCAAGGGGCTGCTCAAAATGCGTCACGAT
>JAURVS010000294.1 GCA_030655355.1 Sphingopyxis sp. | reverse complement strand
GCGCGGACGGGCGCAAAATGCGAGATCGACAAGTTCCGGTTGATGGTTCCCGTTCGCGACGACGATTAATCGCGTTTTCCGTAGCCTTTCCTTGACTTTTCGCTGCCATTTCTTCAATGGCCGCGGCAACGCCCGCCTGCGTGGGAGGCAGGGCGCACCTCTTTTCCGGACATGATAATCCTATGAAATTTGCCGACATCGGCCTTTCCGACGAACTTTTGCGCGCCATTGACGAGTCGGGCTATAATGAAGCGACCCCGATCCAAGCGGGCGTTATCCCGTCGGTTCTGATGATGCGCGACATCATCGGCATCGCCCAGACCGGCACCGGCAAGACCGCGTCCTTCGTGCTGCCGATGATCGATATCCTCGCCCATGGCCGCGCTCGCGCGCTGATGCCGCGATCGCTGATCCTCGCGCCGACGCGTGAGCTTGCAGCGCAAGTCGCGGAAAATTTTGAGAAATACGGCAAATATCACAAGCTTTCGATGGCGCTGCTGATCGGTGGCGTCCAGATGGGCGATCAGGTCAAGGCGCTGGAGAAGGGCGTCGACGTGCTGATCGCGACCCCGGGCCGCCTGATGGATCTGTTCGAACGTGGCAAGATCCTGCTGACCGGCTGCAACCTGCTCGTGATCGACGAGGCTGACCGCATGCTCGACATGGGGTTCATCCCCGACATCGAAAATATCTGCACGAAGCTGCCCGCGACTCGGCAGACCTTGTTGTTCTCGGCGACGATGCCCGCTCCGATCAAGCGACTGGCCGACAAATTCCTGTCGAACCCCAAGACGATCGAAGTGGCCCGTCCGGCGAGCCGAAACGAGAATATCGAGCAATTCATCGTAAAGACGTCCGAGCGCAGCAAGCGCGACACGCTTCGTGGCATGATCGAGGCCGAAGACCTCCACACCGCGATCATCTTCTGCAATCGCAAGACCACCGTGCGCGAACTCGCAAAGTCACTGCAGCGTTATGGTTACAAAGCAGGCGAGATCCAGGGCGACATGGACCAGTCGAGCCGCACGGCCGAACTTGACCGGTTCAAAGCCGGCACGATCAACATATTGGTGGCGTCGGATGTTGCTGCACGCGGTCTCGACGTCAAAGGCGTAAGCCACGTCTTCAATTTCGATGCACCCTGGCACCCCGACGATTATGTCCATCGTATCGGGCGGACCGGACGCGCAGGCGCTCAAGGGCGCGCGTTCACGTTGGTCACGCCGGCCGATGACGAGGCGGTCGACAATATCCAAAAGCTAACGGGATACAAAATTCCGGTGCATGGCGGCGGCGCGGCAGCGGAAACTGCCCAGCCCGTTGCTGCGGTGGAAGAGGGTGAACCGCGGCGCGCGCGCTCGTCCCGCGGTGGCCGTGGCAGAAACGCTGCGAAGGCCGAAAGCGGGTCGTCGCGTGCTGCGGCTGTTGCCGAAGAGCCGTCCGCAAAGACCGATAAGGCGCCTTCGCGTTCGGCCGCTGCGCCCGAAGCCAAGCTGCAGGAAGAGCGGAAGCCTCGCGGCGATCGCAAACCGGCGCCTTCTCGTCGCAACGACGATCAGGATGGTCCAGACGACGGCTGGAACGGCCCGATGCCGGGCTTTTTGTCGGTCGGTTTCGGAAGCTGACCTCGAGCGGACGTCGGATGCCGGTCAGAGCCTGACCAGCATCTTACCGATATTGCCGCCTGAAAACAGGCCGAGGAACGCGTCGGGTGTTGCAGCCAGTCCGTCGTGCACAGTTTCTCGCATCGTCACCGCTCCGCTGGCAATCAGTCCGGCCATATCGGCATAGAATTCCTCCATGCAGTCGATGAACTGGTCGGTGTAGATAAAGCCTTCCATCCGAATGCGGGCGGGAATTGTCCGCACTAGATACTGCATTTCCTGCGGTTTCACGTCATTATAGACGTCGATCATCCCGCAGATGGCAAAGCGCGCGAAGTCGTTCGCCGTTGCGAAAGCGGCGTCGAGATGTTCGCCGCCAACATTGTCGAAATAGACGTCGATGCCCGGCTTGCCGAGGCGCTCCAGCGCGGCGACAAGCTGCGGCAGTACGGGGCCGGCCTTGTAATCGATCGTTGCATCCGCGCCGAGATCTTCGACCCACGCGCATTTCTCTGCGCCACCCGCCGAACCGATGACGGTCATTTCGCGGGCTTTGGCGATCTGCACGACCGCTGAGCCGACGGCTCCCGCAGAGGCGGAGACGAAGATAGTGTCGCCGGGTTTCGCTGCCGCGACGCGGAGCAGCCCGATCCACGCCGTGCCGCCAGTCAGGCCCATGTTGTGGAGGAAGGTCTGGGGGCTAAGTCCCGCGGCTATCGCGTCCTCAGGCAGCTTGTTGGGCATCATGTCGAGCCCGATAATGCCGCCGTCGCGCCAGCCCGCCATGTGGAGGATCAGGTCGCCGACGGCGAAGCCGTCCATTTTGCTTTCAATGACTTCGCCGATCGCGCCGCCGGTCATCGGCTGGTCGATCTGAAAGCCCGCAGCATAACTTTTGGCGTCATTCATGCGACCGCGCATGTAGGGGTCGACCGACAGCCACAGATTGCGCACGCGCAACTGATCCTTTTCCAGCGGTGCATCGGGCAATTCGCGCAACGCGAAATTCTCCATCGTCGGCAGCCCCTGCGGACGACTGGTCAAATGCCATGCCTTGGCCATCGGAACCCCCATTCCTTTATTTCACACTCTGGCGGCAAGAGGCGCGAGAAATGCCGTTGCCACTGCGAAACGCGACCGTTAAAACCCCGCGGTCGCGGGGCCGTAGCTCAGATGGGAGAGCGCTGCAATCGCACTGCAGAGGTCAGGGGTTCGATTCCCCTCGGCTCCA
>JAURVS010000291.1 GCA_030655355.1 Sphingopyxis sp. | reverse complement strand
TCGTCAAGGTTGGTGAAGAAGTCGAAATCGTCGGCATCAAGGACACCAAGAAGACCGTCGTGACCGGCGTCGAAATGTTCCGCAAGCTGCTCGACCAAGGCCAGGCTGGCGATAACGTCGGTGCGCTGATCCGTGGCGTTGCACGTGAAGACGTGGAACGTGGCCAGGTTCTCTGCAAGCCCGGCTCGATCAAGCCGCACACCGAATTCACCTCGGAAGTCTATGTGCTGTCGAAGGATGAAGGCGGCCGTCACACTCCGTTCTTCGCCAACTATCGTCCGCAGTTCTACTTCCGCACCACGGACGTCACCGGCGAGGTCATTCTCCCCGAGGGCACCGAAATGGTGATGCCGGGCGACAACGTCCAGCTGTCGGTCAAGCTCATTGCTCCCATCGCCATGGACCAGGGTCTGCGCTTCGCAATTCGCGAAGGTGGCCGCACGGTCGGCGCAGGGGTTGTGGCGACGATCACAAAGTAATATAGGGCCGCGAGCCGCCTGATTCGGAAGTGATTCGGGCGGCTCGTAGCTATAAGATTTTTGATGGCCGAGCCGGCTTCCATCAGGGAGCCGGACCAGGCCATTTCGGCTCTTTCGCATCGTTAGACGGGATTCGACTGGAATAGTCATGGAAACGCAGAATATTCGCATTCGCTTGAAGGCCTTTGATCACCGCGTGCTCGATCAGGCCACCACCGACATCGCCGATACGGCACGTCGTACCGGAGCGCTTATTCGCGGCCCGATCCCGCTTCCGACGCGTATTGAAAAATTCACCGTGAACCGCGGCCCGCATGTCGACAAAAAGTCGCGCGAGCAGTTCGAGGTGCGTACCCACAAGCGGCTGCTCGACATCGTGCAGCCCACCCCGCAGACGGTCGATGCGCTGATGAAGCTCGACCTCGCCGCGGGCGTGAACGTTGAGATCAAGTTGGCCTAAGCCAACGCAGCCCCGGATTTGATCCGGGGTCTCTATCGGCAGGATGCTTCTGGCACCTGCATTGTTCGGAGCGATCCGGACCGACGATAGGGTGGATACCGCCGGTCGCTTTCTTCGGAAGGCATTTCGACCGGGCTGCGTCCCCCGTCTCGTCGCTTCTCCTTCGGGAAAGCGGCACCTCAGCCCGGACGGGGCGAAGCATCGAAATTCTGGGCTGGGAGGGTAGTCATCGGGCTTTGCTTGATGGCCGCCCGCAAGCCGTGCGGAATGGTCCGCCCGGCCTCTGTTGAGGAGTATGATCATGCGGACTGGCGTGATCGCGAAGAAAATGGGGATGACCCGCCTGTTTCAGGACGACGGCCGCCATGTGCCCGTCACCGTCCTGAGCCTCGAAGGCTGTCAGGTCATTTCTGTGCGCGAACAAGAACGTGACGGCTATGTGGCCGTTCAACTCGGTGCCGGCTCGGCGAAGGCGAAGAATGTTGCGAAGCCGCAGCGTGGCGCTTTCGGCAAGGCCGAAGTCGAGCCCAAGGCGAAGGTCGTCGAATTCCGCGTTGCTGACGACGCGACGCTCGACGTTGGTGCCGAGCTGTCGGCCGACCATTTCGTTGCTGGCCAGATTGTCGACATCCAGGGTGTTACCCAGGGTAAGGGCTTTGCCGGTGCGATGAAGCGCTGGGGTTTCGGCGGCATGCGCGCAACCCACGGTGTTTCGATCAGCCACCGTGCACATGGTTCGACCGGTAACCGCCAGGATCCGGGCCGCGTCTTCAAGAACAAGAAGATGGCTGGCCACATGGGCGCCCGTAACCGCACCCAGCAGAATCTCGAAATCGTCCGCACCGACGTCGAGCGCGGCCTTCTCTTCGTCAAGGGCTCGGTCCCTGGCTCGAAGGGCGGCTGGCTGATGGTCCGCGATGCGGTCAAGCTGCCGCGCCATCCTGAAGCTCCCTATCCGGCGGGCATCAAGAGCGCTGCGAACGCCAATCAAGAAGCCCCGGCTGATGCGCCTGTGGAAACCCCGGTTGAAGAAACCGTGGTCGATACTGCCACCACCGACGGCGCACAGGAGTCCTGATCATGAAGGTCAAGGTTCACACCATCGACGGCAAGGCCGGCGCAGACATCGATCTTAACGACGATGTATTCGGCGTCGACCCGCGCGCCGACATCCTTCACCGTGTTGTCAGCTGGCAGCTCGAAAAGCGCCGTGGTCCGGCTCGCGCCGCCCGCGAACGCAGCGACGTGTCGCGTACCGGCAAGAAGTTCGGTCGCCAGAAGGGCGGCGGTACCGCTCGTCACGGCGATCGCGCAGCTCCGATCTTCATCGGCGGCGGCAAGGCGCACGGTCCCCGGGCCCGCACCTTCGGTCACTCGCTGAACAAGAAGATCCGTACGCTCGGCCTGAAAATGGCGCTGAGCGACAAGGCCAAGGGCGGCAAGATCCTCGTTCTCGACACGCTCGAGCTCAAGGATGCCAAGACCAAGGCGCTCGCTGGCCAGCTCGGCAAGCTCGAACTCGGCAATCGCGCACTGTTCATCGATGGTGATGCAGTTCACGAAAGCTTCGCCATGGCGTCGGCCAACCTGATCGGCGTCGATTCGATGCCGGCAATGGGTGCCAACGTCTATGACATTTTGCGCGCCGATACGCTGGTCCTGACCCGCGCCGGCCTCGAAAAGCTGGAGGCACGCTTCAATGGCTAAGGCAAAAACAGTCGACGCGCGTCACTATGACGTGATCCTCGCTCCGGTGATCACTGAAAAGTCGACGCTGCTTAGCGAAAATGACGCAGTCGTGTTCAAGGTTGCGAACGACGCAACCAAGCCCGCGATCAAGGCCGCCGTCGAGGCGCTGTTCGATGTCAAGGTTCTCAGCGTCAATACGCTGATCACCAAGGGCAAGACCAAGCGCTGGAAGGGCAAGCCCTACACCCGCAGCGACGTGAAGAAGGCGATCGTTCGCCTGGCCGAAGGCCAGACGATCGACGTCACCACCGGCGTCTGATTGTAGGAAAAGGCAGAGAAAATGGCACTTAAATCCTATAATCCGACCAG
>JAURVS010000290.1 GCA_030655355.1 Sphingopyxis sp. | reverse complement strand
AGTTTCTGCTTTTTGAGCTGTGCGACCAATCCGGTATCGGGGGCGGGGCGGCGCTCTTCATTCGCAAGTTTCGCATCGATGTCCGCGTGGCGGGACTTCAAGGTGGAAAGGTGCGACGTGCTCATTGGCATTCTCCTTTTCGACTCGATGGGCAGGAAGAATTAAAACATGAAACGGCCTCGATGTCGTGACGATTCGGCCAAGCGGTCCCCGTTGCGGACCAGTGGTGAACGTGGCAGGGAGGCCGGGTGAGCCCCGAGGAAATTAATCAACGCCTGGAACTGCTTCGCATCGAGCATCGCGATCTCGATGCCGCAATCATTGCGCTCGGCATCGCCGCGGTGCCCGATCAGTTGCAGCTCGCTCGGTTGAAGAAGCGCAAGTTGCGGCTGCGCGACGAAATCGCCTGGTGCGAGGATCAGCTGGTGCCCGATATCATCGCGTAGGATGGGCTTGCTTCCGGCGCTCAAGACATCAGCGGCCTCCATTTTCGACTCATACTGAACCAAATGTCGGCGGACCGGTGCGTCTGAAACAAAATGGGACGGCGGGCCCCGCAATTTCATGGTTACCGCCATTGCCGACGCTGCGTGCGGCGTGCCATCCCTCTTGGCGATGGTCGGCGGGCGAGCGAACATGATGATGACGGGGGCACCTGTGCAGCGCGCACAGGTCGAAAATCTCTATGTCGAGGCGATGGTTCTCGCCGATGAGGCGCATGCCGCCTTTGCGGCACAGCGCAATCTTGGCGATCTCCGCAGCGGCGCGGGCGCGCAGATCGGCCTTGCATGCGAATCACTGAAGACGACAACGCGGTTGATGCATGTGATCGCCTGGCTGCTCCATCGCCGCGCGATGTTCGCGGGCGACCCCGGCGCCGGCCCGAATGATAGCGCGGCGCGGATCGGCGACCCGGTTGCCGCCGATTGGGACGTGTGCGCGGGGTTCGACGTGTCGGTGCGCCGGATTATCTCGGCTAGCGAGCGGCTGTTCGAACGGATCGCGGCGATCGAGGCGGGATGGGATGTGCCCGAAGCGGTGACGCCGGTGCAGGCGCTGCTTGCGCAGTTGGAGGCGCGGCTTTGAAGGCTAAGGCACTCGCCCGGTAAGGCACGTTTGACAGGCCTGCTGCGTTAGCCGCTCTCGTCATCCGGGAGGGCGTGTGCGCTCTCTAACAGTCTACCCCAACCACTCGATCCACGCGCCATGCGCGTGCGCGTGCGCCAGTTTGTGCGGGGCGTCGTCGCCCGGCCAGTGGCGCACCACCAGTTCGTGATGATGTACGGTCCGGTTCGCTTCGAGCGCGATCCACGCAAGCGGTCGGTCGGTGGTGGCGCAGGCGCCCGCGGCTTCCATCGCGGCAGTGATCCGCGCTTGCTGATCGGCGGGAACATATTGCCAGACGATCGAATGCATCAGCACGCGCGTCGTCCCTTCGGCTTGCGGCCGCGCGAGCTCGGCCTCGACGAAGTCGGCGGCATTGGCGTGGATCAAATGCGGCGCCTCTTCGCTCGCCGCGGCGATTGCGGCCGCCATGCGCGCGAAGCGGATATGATGTTCGGGCCAGATATACGCTTTCAGCCGTAGCGCTTGCGCCGGATCGGTCAGGTCGACGGGGGCGACGTCGCAGCCTTTGAGGCCCGCAAAGCCGATGCTGTGCTGCGGCGGATGATTGCCGCGCCATTCGGGGGTGAACGCCATCGCGCCCGGATTCGGGCCGACATGAACGCCCGCCAGATCATAATGATAGCGGTCGATCATCAGATTGATCCCCGCGCTCGAT
>JAURVS010000287.1 GCA_030655355.1 Sphingopyxis sp. | reverse complement strand
TGCTGTTGTGGCAGAGCCGCTGGCGCCGGGCGGGGGCGCTGCCGCTGATCGTGGGGATGGCGGCGCTGCTCGTACAGCCGCGCCCTGACTTGCTCGTTACTGGCGACGGCCTTCACATCGCCGCAGCGCTTCCCGATGGGCATTATGCTTTGCTCCGCGACAAGGCAGGCGACTATATTCGCGACACAATGGGTGAGGCCGCGGGCGTCGATACGCCACTTTCGGCGTTATCCGACCTCGAGCAAGTCGAATGCAATCGCGATTTTTGCCGTTGGAGCCAAGGTGAGGGACGCTCGCGCCGCATCATCCTGGCGTCGCGCGGACGCGACCGGATCGAAGGAGTGGATATGGCAGCCGCCTGCGCCGCGGCCGATGTCGTGATCAGCGATCGCTGGCTACCGCACGAATGTGTCGGGCGCTGGATGACGATCGATCGCGACAGTCTGGCCGAAACCGGCGGCCTTGCGCTTTACTTAGGCGAGGAGCCCGAAGCCGTCGCCACGCTTCGCGCGGGCGACGGCCATCCCTGGCGGTTGCCGCAACAACTCAGTGGTAACGACGAAGCAATCCCGACAGGCGGCCTTGCACAATGACGCGTTCGGCGGGGTAGCGCTGCGGCTCATAGGCGCTGTTCGCCGGATCGAGGCGGATCATCTGACCTTCACGGCGGAAATATTTCAGCGTCGCATCCTGTCCATCGACGAGCGCGACGACGATATCACCTTCGCGCGCAGTGCTCGCTTTCTGGATCAGTGCATAATCGCCGTCGAAAATACCCGCCTCGACCATCGAGTCGCCTGACACTTCGAGCGCATAATGCTCACCCGAGCCGAGCAGTGCGGCGGGAACGGCGAGATTATTATGATCTTCAAATGCTTCGATCGGAACGCCAGCGGCGATCTTCCCGTGTAGCGGAACCTCGATGATGTCGTTCGCAGCAATCGGCTTAAGCGCTGGCGTCGGCTTGCGAAGCGGAACGATATTGTCGCTACGTTCAAGCACCGCAGGCTTCGCGGCATCGGGCACCTTGAGAACTTCAAGCGCACGCGCCCGATTGGGCAGGCGTCGCAGAAAACCTCGTTCTTCCAAAGCGCTTATCAGGCGATGTATACCCGATTTCGATTTCAGACCTAACGCCTCCTTCATCTCCTCGAATGACGGCGAAATGCCGCTCGAATCGAGCTTTTGCTGGATGAAGTGGAGCAGTTCATGCTGCTTTGCGGTCAACATCGATCATTCTCCATTGATGCCATTGCCGGACATATTGAGAACGATAGTGGAACAAAGCGGAACTTGTCAAGCGACGAGGATATATTCCGCGATCTCACCTGCGTCGCGCGCGGCTGCACCGATTTCGCGGATCAGCAGAGCGTTCGCCGACGCGAGGGGCAAAGTCAGGCCGCTTTCCTGTCCGAAAGAGGGAAACAACCGGCCATTATCGAGGCGGGCACGCAGATAGTCGCGGCGTCCGCCGCCAGCCGAGAGCGGCTCGGCCAGCGGCGCGCGGTGAACGACGGGTAGCGGATATTGTGCACCGGCGAGGTGGCGGATCAGCGGCAGCAGGAACATCGTGGCGGTCACGAAGGCCGATGAGGGATTGCCCGGTAGGCCGACCAGCACGGCATCGCCGATCCGTCCCGCGATCAGGGGCTTGCCGGGACGCATCGCGATCCGCCAGAAATCGATCTGGCCTCCGGCATCTTCGAGCGCGCCGCGGACATGGTCGTGATCGCCGACAGATGCGCCGCCAACAGTTACGATGACGTCGTGACGTCGCGCCATATCCTTGAGAATTTTGGAAAGAATTTCGCGCTCGTCCCGGACATGGTGCGGCAAGGTCGACTCGGCGACCTCGCCGTGAAGCATCGCCGCGAGCATCACACCATTACTGTCTGGAATCTGTCCAGGCGCGAGGTTGCGGCCCGGCTGGACGAGTTCGTCGCCGGTGGTAAGGATTGCGACGCGCGGTCGTGTACCGACGGAAACTTGCCCCGCGCCGCTCATCGCCGCCGCCGCAATCGCACCGGGCGTGAGGCGCGTTCCTACGCGGAGCATCGTCGTGCCGACGGCAAAGTCGGCGGCGCGCAGACGGATATGACGGCCCGCCGTACCGGGGCCGTCGCCGGTCAACTGCAGCCGTCCGCCGACAAGCGCGACATCTTCCTGAACGATCACCGTGTCGGCGCCCGGCGGGACTATGGCGCCAGTGAAGATGCGCATGGCTTCGCCCTGTTGCACCGATCGATCGGGGGCCGTGCCAGCGGCACTTTCGCCGACGACTGTCCACGGACCGGGCAGATCGTCGAATCGGATCGCATAGCCATCCATCGCCGACAAGGGCGCGGCGGGCTGATCACGCTGTGCGATGACCTCGACTGAAAGATAGCGTCCAAGCGATTCGAAAAGCGCGACATTTTCGCTGGCGAGCGGTTGGCGAAGCCCGAGGAGCCGCGCCTGTGCTTCCTCGACCGGCAGCAGCCCCTTCATTCGGCGCGCCAGTCGCCTGAGCGACCGCCGCTCTTTTCGAGCAGGCGGATGTCGCCGATTATCATCGCACGGTCGAGCGCCTTTGCCATGTCATAGAGAGTGAGCAGCGCAATCGACGCCGCGGTAAGAGCTTCCATTTCGACGCCGGTTGGTCCGGTCGTCGCGGCGGTTGCGGTGATGGCGATGCCGCTTTCTTCCCATGTGAAATCGACGCCAACCTTGGTCAGGGCGAGCGAGTGGCATAGCGGAATCAGCTCTGCGGTCCGTTTTGCTGCCATGATTCCGGCGATCCGCGCGGTTGAGAGGACGTCGCCCTTGGGCGCGTTGCCGCTGCGAATGGCTTCGAGCGCCTCGCTGGACATGGTGATGCGGCCGACGGCGACGGCGCGGCGCGTCGTGGCGGGTTTCGAACCGACATCGACCATATGCGCGGCGCCGGTTTCGTCGAGATGAGTCGGTTTTAGTGCCATAGGCGGGAGCGAAGCAACGAGGGGGCGGAAAGGCAAGTGGTTTGGAGGGCGAAGAAGCGATAATTGGTCGTTGTGATAGTCCCATCGTCCCACCCGGGCTGACCCGGGGGCCACAGGTAAAGGCAAGGGAGGCGGTCCCGGGTAGACCAGGGATGACGAAAGATGGAGAGTGGGCACAACGCGTAAGGCGCTTCAGCCTTCAAGCAGCGCTTTCGTAGCCGCCGTGACGTCATCTTGGCGCATCAGACTTTCGCCGACGAGGAAGGTGTGGACGCCGCTTTTCGCCAGCCGCTGACAGTCGGCGTGGCTCGCAATGCCGCTTTCGCCTACAAGCAATGTTCCGGGCGGAACGAGCTTTGCGAGGCGTTCGGTGACCGCGAGGTCGGTTTCGAAGGTGCGCAGATCGCGGTTGTTCACACCGATGAGGCGCGATTGCAGTTGGGCGAGCGCGCGCTCCAGCTCGGCTTCGTCATGCACCTCGACGAGGACGTCCATGCCGCGTTCGATCGCAGCGGCCTCGATTTCGCGCATCGCTCCGTCGTCGAGGGCGGCGACGATGATCAGGATGGCGTCGGCGCCGATCGAGCGAGCCTCGGCGACCTGCCACGGATCGATCATGAAATCCTTGCGAAGCGCGGGCAGGGCACATGCTGCGCGCGCCGCGATCAGATAGTCCTCATGCCCCTGGAAATAGGGGGCGTCGGTCAGCACCGACAGACATGCTGCGCCGCCTTCGGCATAAGCGCGAGCGTGGCTTGCGGGGTCGAAATCGGGCCTTATCAATCCTTTGGATGGCGAAGCCTTCTTCACTTCGGCAATTAGCGCAAAGCGGCCCGCGTCGATCTTCGCCTGCAACGCAGCGGCGAAGCCGCGCACCGGGCCTGCATCGACGGCGTCGAGGTCGGCGAGCGTTTGGCGCGCGCGGCGTTCGGCGACTTCGTCGGCCTTCGTGGCGAGAATTTGCGTGAGCTTGTTCATTTATAGGCGATCCAGCAATTGAGCAGTGCGTTGGCAAGCCCCTTGTCGATCGCCTCGGCGGCTTCCTCGACACCCTCGACCATCGTTTCGACTGCGCCCGCGACGATCAGAGCCGCAGCCGCATTATAGAGCACCGCGTCGCGATAGGCGCCCTGTTCGCCCTGAAGCAATCCGCGTAGCGCCTTGGCGTTCGTGTTGGCGTCACCGCCGCGGATCGCCGAAATCGGATGCGTCGGGAGCCCTGCGTCGGCCGCTTGGCTGCGCTGCATGCGCACGCCCTCAGCGGTGATCACTGCAACTTCGTTGCCGCCCGCCAGGGATAGTTCGTCGATCCCCTCATCACCCGAGATGACGCGCGAATGTTCGGTGCCCAGCCGGTGCAGCGCCTCGGCATAGACGGGGACATAGGCGGGCCGGGCAATGCCGATAAGCTGCCGCGTAACGCGTGCGGGATTGGCGAGCGGTCCCATCAGGTTGAAGATCGTTCGCCGCCCGAGCGCCTTGCGGATTGGCATGATGCGCTTCATCGCGGGATGATGGTGTGCGGCAAAGAGGAAACAGATGCCAAGGTCGGCAAGCTGCGCCTCGGCAAGGCGCGAGGCGCGCTCCATGTCGAGCCCGAGCACTTCGAGCGTATCGGCGGCTCCTGATTTCGACGAAGCGGCACGATTTCCATGCTTTGCGACCGGAACTTCGCACGCGGCAACGACGATCGCCACCGCAGTCGAGACGTTGAGCGTGTGGTGCCCGTCGCCGCCGGTGCCGCAGACGTCGATCGCGCCCGGGGGCGCGGCTATCGGGATCAGCCGGTCGCGCATCGCCTGCGCTGCGGCGGCGATCTCGACCATCGTTTCGCCCCTATCCGACAACGCGGTCAGAAATTCGGCGATTTCCTCGTCGCTTGCGGCGCCGTCGAGCATCGCAGCGAACGCCGCCGCGGCTTCGTCATGATCCAGCAGTTCGGCGGGATCGGGAAACGGTCCGAAACGGCTCACGCCGCCTTCCGCGCGATGACGGGCAGCCCTGCAATGCCAAGGAAGTTGGCGAGCATCGCATGGCCATGTTCGGTCGCGATGCTTTCGGGATGAAATTGCACGCCGTGGATCGGCAGTTCTGCGTG
>JAURVS010000286.1 GCA_030655355.1 Sphingopyxis sp. | reverse complement strand
ATAGACATCGGTGATTGGCGCGGTGGTCTTGTTTTCGATCGTCATCGTCCCGCGCGACAGGATCTTCGGAACGTCGGGATAGATGTCCGCCTCAAGCGTGATGTCGGTGATCTTCGGCTGCGGATCATCGTCGTAATGAAGCAGCGTCTTCTCATAATCCGCCGCCCAGCGCTGGCTTTCGTTGAAGGTCGGAAAGTCGTTGAGAATATAATTATTGTAGAAGATGAACCCGCCAAGTCCGGCCATGACCGTGCCAGCGCCAGCGATGCCCCAGCCGGCCGGGCCTTTCAGCCTTGCCGGCAATTTGCGCAGGCGCACGCCGAGCGGCGCCGAAGCGCCCCGGCGCCACAGGCTATAGGCGAGTAACGCCAGGATCACCGCAAAAGCGGCCCAATAGGCGCGATACCACGCCGCATGCGCCGCGAACTCGCCGAGACCGTTCATGTCCGAGAGCGGTACGGGCGATGTCGTCGCATAGAGATAGAGATGGCTCTCGAAGCCCATCGACGGCAGCGAGATCTCCGCAAGGAAGACGAGCAGGATGACCAGAAGCCCAACAAATTTGTGCGGCACAAGCGTCTGCACGAAGACCGCGAGAACCGCGTAAAGGATCATCGTGAAAACCCAAGGCGCGAGATACCAAAAAAGATAATGATCGACCTCGATATCGGTGAACCCCTTGAGGAATTGGACCGCGATCGCAGCCGTGACGTTCATCACGCCCATCGCGAGCAGCACCACGGAAATCGCAGCAATCTTGGGAAGCAGGAAGGCCCAGTCGGGCGACGGCGTCGCATCGATGATCTCGTTGATGCGACATTCGCGATCGCGCCAGACGAGTTCACCAGCATAAAAGGCCGCAACGAATAGTGGGATCGTTTTCGAAACGAGCAGCGCCTCGATCATCACCCGGGTCACCGGATAGACCGTCGCCACCCGGTCGTCCCCCGCGAGCCAAAGGATCACGAGCGAATTGATGAAGGCAAAGCCGAGGATGACGAGGAAGGTTGGACTTCGAACGACGCCCAGAAGCTCGTGACGCGTCAGCGCGGCCAGCGGACCTCGCCCGAGCGAGCGCTCTGATGGCGGCGCGACCGAAGCGGCGGCCTGCTGCCGCGGTGCCGCTTCGACGCGCGCCAGAGCAGTCTGCGCTGTCTTTTGCTTCTTGGCCGAACCCGACGAGCCGCGCGCGAACGAGCGCCATGCTAGCGCGAGCAGGACAAGCGCGATACCGAGCCAGAGCATCCTGTTCTGAAGAAGCAGCCCGCCTACAGGTGGGAAGAGCGTATTGCGCTCGAACGCGCTCCAGTGCCGTGTGGCATATTCGACCGACGCAATACCAAAGGGATCGGCGAGCGTCGCCCCTGCCCCGAACTCGGGACGACTGAGATAGGTGCTGGTGAAGAGGTAGATGGCGAGTACGGCCAGAGCGCCGACATAGGTCGCGACGAGCGAGCGCGTCATCGTCGCGAGCGAGAAAAAGGCCGCGCTGATGATGAACAGCGTCGGGACACACAGGAAAAGGAAACTCAGGAGATAATCGCCGACGTCGATCGGACCGACCGTTTCGGGATCGACGCCCGGCAGAGCGACCGCAAGCAGGAGCCCCAGAGGCACGCTGAGATAGGCGGTCGCGGTCGCCAAAAACCCGCCGGTGAACCGTCCGAAGAGATAGTTGAACTTCGAAAGCGGCGTCGCATGAATGATTGGCCCAAAGCCTGTTTCGGTGTCGCGAAGCACAACCGTAGAAACGAACGCGGTCGCCATAAACACAGCGAAGATCGTCCAGACCATGCTGTTCACCGCGATCGAAAAGGGCGCGTTGCGAAAAATCTGCCCTCCCCACGCGATGCGGATGTCATCCGATGCGATCGTCGCGTAGGCGAGGATCGCAAAGATGATGCTCGTGCCCCAGAATACGGGCGAGCGAAGCTGGTAGCGGAACTCAAAAGCCGCAACGTGCCGGAACATACCCATCGATCAAGCCGCCCGGCGGAGCGGCAGAAGCGTCGAGAAATAGACGTCCTCGAGATCGCCATCGATCTGGGCGAAACCGTTCCCGGGGTCGGTGTCGGCGAGCGCGTGGATCACGGTGCGGCCACCCGAGAGGCGCGTCGTGATCACGTTATAGTCGCGGCGATGGCCCTCGAGCGCGTCCTTCTCGATCGTCTTTGTCCAGACGCGCCCCTTGGTCTCGGCAACGAGATCGTCGGGCGTGCCGGTGCGGACAATCCGGCCGCTCGCGATGATCGCGGTATTCTGACAAAGATCGGCAATGTCCTGAACGATATGCGTCGAGAAGATCACGACGACATGTTCGGAAATTTCGGCGAGCAGATTTAGGAAGCGATTGCTTTCTTCGGGGTCGAGGCCTGCAGTCGGTTCGTCGACGATGACGAGGCGCGGTTGGCCGATCAGCGCCTGCGCGATGCCGAACCGTTGGCGCATGCCCCCCGAGAAGCCGGCGATCGCCTTGTCGCGCACCGCCCAGAGATTGACCTGGTTCAGCAGCGCTTCGACGACTTCGCGCCGCTCGCCCCGCCGACCATAGCCCTTGAGCACCGCCAGATGGTCGAGCATGTCATAGGCCGAGACGCGCGGGTAGACGCCGAAATCCTGCGGCAGATAACCGAGCGTGCGGCGGAGCGCGCCGGGGTCGGAAAGCACGTCGATCTCGCCGAAATGGATCGAGCCCGACGTCGGGACCTGGAGCGTGGAGATGGTGCGCATCAGCGTCGATTTGCCCGCGCCGTTGGGACCGAGCAGACCAAACATGCCGGGCGGAATATCGAGCGTTAGCCCGTCGAGAGCGCGGGTGCCGTTGGGATAGACATGGACGAGATTTTCGATTTTGAGCATCGGATTTCCTGTGATTATCGAAGCTGTGGCACTGGGCGCTTCCGTAAGCCCTATGGTCGATGGCGGACTGTCATTTTGAACGGCTATGCGATCAGCGATCCGCCCCTGCGGAAGCGATCTTCTCGTCATCCGCGGTCGAGCCTCCCGATATGCCCACCCCGCCGATGACCCGGGCACCAAGCATCAGTGGCACCGCTCCGCCGACCGGCGAAATTTCCGGAACCGAGAGAAGCGACGGCTTGCCGCTGTCGACGGCCTGTTCGAGGATCGAGGTAGGCACGCCCGTGGCAGCGGCGGTCACCGCTTTCTTTTCTGCAAGAGCCAGGTTGACGAAGGAGACGCCGTCCATGCGGTGCGACAGGATGACCCGGCCCTCGCGATTGACCACGACAATGGCGACCTCGATCTTCTTTTCCGCCGCGGCGCGTTCGGCGCGATCGGCGACCGCCTTCGCCTGGGCGAGCGAAAGCAGGGGCGCGGATGGCGTTTCGGCCAACGCCGAACTCCCGGATAACGCGGTCGCCACCATCACCGCCGATAATTTTGCCCATTGAGCCGTCATGTCATTGCTCCTCAATGAAAGGATTTGCGGACCGGAGCCAGTTCTTCAGGCGCCGGAGTTGCGACCGGCGCAGCGAGGTAAGCGTGGATGGCACGCGCGTCGGGAACACTCAGCACGTCCTTGAACGAGGCCATGCCGGCGTAGGAAAAGGCGCCGCCGAGCACGATATTCTCGAAAGCATCGTGCGTCTCAGGGGGCATCTTCCAGAGGTTCGGATAGCCGCCCGATTCCGTGTGATCGCCATGACAGCGAGCGCAATTCTCCCCATAGAGTGCGGCGCCTCGCGTGATTTCGGCGGCCCCACCGCGGTATTTCAGTGGGGCGGCGAGAAGCGGCAGTTGCGGACGCATTGCCGCGAGCCGCACGGGCTGGCCGCCGATCTTGAATACGATCAGCCGCGGATCGTTGACCCGTTCTTTCGCGGCCCAGCCGGGAAGAAAATAGGCGTTGAACGAGCCCCCGAACCCTGCCGCTACGGCAACATATTGCTCGCCGTCGACCTCATATGCCATCGGGGCCGCCATGATGCCGGTCCCGATGTTGATCCGCTTCAGAACCGCACCATTCTTGCCATCATAGACCGTAAGATACCCGTCGGCCGAACCTTGCATCACGAGACCGCTCTGGGTTGTCATCACGCCGCCGCTCCAGAAAGGCATAACCTTCGAGGCCCACACAATCTTTCCGGTCTTCGGGTCGAACGCTTTTAGAACCTGTTCAAACCTGGGTTTCGGCTGTCCTTTCAGTATCTTTGCAAGAGCAGGATCCTTGAGGTCCCCCAGCGCGGGAAGCCCTGTCTGCACCCCCTGCGTGACGCTGTATGGCCGATAGGGTTGCTCGGCGACGGCAAAGGTCATCGCGGCTTCGAGCACCGGAATATAAACCAGCCCGGTCTTCTCGCTATACGACATCGGCGGCCAGTTGTGCCCGCCCGCTTCGGACGGAAAGACGAGCTTCGTTTCTTTCGAGAAATCCGACTGGGCGGTGATAATCGGCCGCCCGGTTTTGAGATCGACACGCTCGGCCCACGTCACTTCGGTATATTTCTCGGCCGACAGAAGCTCTCCGGTGACACGGTCGAGCACGTAGAAAAAGCCGTTCTTTGGCGCCTGCATGATCACCTTGCGCGGCTTGCCGCCGAACTCGATGTCGGCGAGGACCATATTCTGCGTCGCAGTATAATCCCAGCTGTCGCTCGGGGTCGTCTGATAATGCCACTTCTTACGGCCGCTATCGGCGTCGAGTGCAAGGATGGAGGAGAGATAGAGATTATCGCCGCCGGCCGGACTGCGGAGCCAGATCGGGTGCGGGCTGCCGTTGCCGGTGCCGACGTAAACAATGTTGGTGTCGGGATCATAGACGATGGAATCCCAGGCCGTGCCGCCGCCGCCGAGATCCCAGCGCGACTTCGGGTCCCAGGTTTTCCGCGCTTCGGTGACTTCGGAATGCTCGTCGGGGCCCGCGGCCGGATCCCCGGGCACGATGAAAAAACGCCAAGCGAGCTTGCCCGTCTTCTTGTCGAACGCGCTCGCATACCCCCGCACGCCCATCTCGGCGCCGCCGTTCCCGATCACGACATTGCGACCCGCGACGCGCGGAGCACCGGTGATCGCATAGCTGCGCGACCGATCAGTTATCGTATCGCTCTTCCAGAGCTCCCTGCCTGATTTCGCATCGACTGCGGCCAGATAGCCGTCGAGCGTCGCGACATAGACGACGCCGTCATCCACTGCGACGCCGCGGTTGACCGCGTCGCAGCAGGTGCGCCGTGCGAATTGGCCGTCGACCTCGGGATCATAGACCCACAGCTGTTCGCCGGTCTTGGCATCGAGTGCGTAAACGACGCTCCACGGACCGGTGGTGTACATCACGCCATCAACGACGGTCGGCGTGGCTTCGACGCCGCGATTGGTGCGCCCACGAACGACGAAATCATTGAACTCCCAGGCGACCCCCAGCTCTCCGACATTGGAGGCATCGACTTGGGAGACGGGGTAATAATAGGCGGTCTCGCGCATCCAGGCTGATCCGGCGCTGCCGGTATCGCCGCCACACGCGGCGAGCATCAGCGCTGTCGTTACGGCCAGAATGTATCTGCGCACATCCATCTTTCGAACACTCCCCGGCACCGACGCGTGTCGACGCTTCATTGTTTCGACCGCCGGCCGCGCATCTGAAAGACCGCCCGCACCGCGTCGACGCCCCATATCAATGGGTGACGAGCGCCTGGGGGCGCAACGCAGTAAAGCTCGCGCAGAGCATCAGAACTTCTGGGGGTCGCGTGGCGCGGGTGCGATCATCAGCGCAAAAGCGTTGGAAATGGGCGACGCCCCGCGCTTGCATCAGGAAAACTACCCCTCGGCCCCAGAATTGCTCAGGTCGACAAGCACTTTGTCAGCCTGCAATCACAGGTTGAACAAGGACGAAGGGGCAAAAATATGCGACGTCTATTTTCGGCGCGACGGACCCGCTGATGCTCCGCGAGACGCCCAATCTGGACTGGCTTCGCGTCTTCGGCGAAACCGCCGCGAGCGAGAGCTTCACGATCGCCGCAAACCGCCTCGGCGTCACCTCGGGCGCAGTGAGTCAGCGGATCAAGGCGCTCGAAGCCTTTTTAAGGGTCGAGCTGTTCCACCGTTACCCGCAGGGCGTAAAGCTTACGGCAGCGGGTCAGCGCTATGCGCAGCGCATCGCGCCCTCGCTCGATGCGCTGACGGCGGCGACGCGGGACATCACCGGCACGCGAAGCGTGCAGTCGGTCCGCATCACCGCGCTACCCGCTCTCGCCCAGCTCTGGCTCGGGCCCCGGCTAGAGGCGTTTCACGTCGCGCAAAGCAACATCAATGTCGAGATTTGGGCCGATCCCGACGTGATCGACATGCGCACATCGAACTTCGACGTGGCAATCCGTTACGGGCGTCCGCCGTTCGCGGGTTGCGATGTTAAGCCTATTCTTTCGGACGAGCTTGTACCGGTCGCCAGTCCCGAACTTGTCGCATCCGCCACGCTCGACGATCATGGTTTTCCCGCCGGGGCGGCCCTGATCTCCGACCCCTTTTGGGAGAATGACCTCTCCGACTGGCTGACGGGTGCGTCGCTGGACAGGCCGAAGGCGCTGAAGGTCCAAACGATATCGCTTTATTCGATGGCGGTCGACGCGGTGCTGCAAGGCCGCGGCTTCATGATCGGTCACACCTCGCTCATCGGAGAAATGCTCAACGACGGGCGGCTCGTCCAGCTTGCCGACCTCCGCGTTCGGGCAGCAAAGCAATTTTACGTGCTTACGAAAGCCAGCGCGGCCCTGTCGCCCGCCGCCGACGCCTTCGTGCGCTGGGTCGTCGAAATGGACAGCGACACAGCGCGCTGATCCCCCTGCCCTCGCCGATCAGCCGGGGTTATTGAGGAGCGACCACTGTCGCTCGCGATGCGTCCCGAACAGCACGGAACTCGTCCCCTGCCACCCAGTTCGGCCAGTCGGTCGACATCGCCAGAGCGCGCCCGACCGCGTAATAGAGCTGAAGATCCATCGCGAGACCCTCGAAACGCCAGTTGGGATCATATTCGTCTTTCGGGCTGTGATAGCGGTTTTTGATATAGTCTGCCGCCAGTGCTCGCCCCGCGGCAGTGCCGCCGTCGATCAGATCGTCGCCACCTTTGAGGTCCAGCATCGGAACGCCGCGTTTCGCCAGGCTGAAGTGATCGGATCGATAATAAGCCCCTCGTTCCGGGGCAGGATCGGGCGAGTTGACCCGGCCCTGTATCTCCAACGCTCTGTCGAGATAGGCGTCCAGCCCCGATTTGCCGCGACCGATCATCACCACATTGCGAGCCGGTGGCATCGGCATGAGCGTGTCCATATTAATTCCGCCCACCGTCTTGGCGAGAGGAAAGACCGGGTCGGCTGCGTAGCGGTCGGCACCGAGCAGGTAAGATTCTTCAGCCGTGAAAGCGATGAAGACCATGCTGCGCTCTGCGGGTCCGGCTTTCGCGTTCGCCTCAGCGAGCGCGATTAGCGCCGCGGTTCCACTGGCATTGTCGACCGCGCCATTGCAGATGTCATCGCCGTCGGGCGCTGGCTCGCATTTGCCAAGATGATCCCAGTGCGCCGTACTCAGAACATATTCGTCGGGACGCCGAGTTCCGGGCAAGATACCAATCACATTTTTGGAGCTGTGACGGCGCAGCGCATTGTCGAAGCTCAGCGACGCTTTCACGCCGCTTAAAGGTACGGACCTGAACCCTTTGCGGCTTGCCGCGGCGGCGAGCTTGTCGAAATCCTGTCCACTATTCGCGAGCAAATCGCGCGCCGCTTTGAGTTGGATCCAGCCCGAAACGGGCGGCTTGTCACCATCGCCGGGCGCGTCAGCGATGTCGGTCTCGCCGCTCCAGCTGACCTGGACCGTCCCCCAGCCATAGGCCGCGGGTTCGCTCTGATGGACGATGATCGCCGCAGCCGCGCCTTGCCGGGCCGCCTCTTCATATTTGTAGGTCCACCGGCCATAATAGGTCATCGCCCGCCCGCCGAACGGGCCTTCGAGTCCCGTCGTCTGCCAGTCGGGATCGTTGATCAGGATGATGACCGTCTTTCCCGTTACATCCACCCCGGCATAGTCATTCCACCCCTTTTCGGGCGCGTTGATGCCATAGCCGACAAACACAACGTCGCTGTCACGCACGGCCGTATGCGGAACCGGGCGATAGGAGACGGCGACATAATCCGATCCATGCTCGAAGCGGACGGGCCGCGTTCCTCCGGTGATGCTGAGGCCCGAATGATTCTGGCTTGTCACGGCGACCAGCGGAACAGTCTGGAACCAGCTCCCTTTGTTGCCGGGCTTGAGGCCCGCGGCTTCGAAATGGCTCACGAGAAAATCGAGCGTCTTCTGCTCGCCGGGCGTGCCGGGCGCCCGCCCCTCAAACTCGTCGGACGCGAGCGTACGCATGGCGACTTCCACCGTGTCCATCGGCATTGGAGGAAGTTCCGCCGGAGACGACGCGGACGAGGCAAACAACAGCCCGAGCAACGACGACAACCCGAAATGCATGATGGCTTCTCCCGTAAACCCGGCGACGAGCCGGCCCAAATTGGACAGTCTCGTTAAACGCTTTGCTGAGGCAACCGATCAGGCTCGAATATATTGGAGCGTACGGAAGCGGTTGCGGAACGAGGTGGTTCGCGCGGCAACCGCGGATGGATCGCTGCCCGTCAGGCCTTCGACGATGAGCGACGCGAGTTCGTCCATGTCGGCGGCTGCCATGCCCAGACGCACGATCTCCGGCGTGCCGAAGCGCAAGCCGTTGAGATCGCCGGCAACAGGCTCCACCGGAAGCCCGATGCCCGACGAGAGGATATTGGCACCGCGCAGTTTTCGTGCCGCAGCCTGTCCGCCGCCATATTTTGCCGCGAGCACGGCAAACTGATGCGAGGCCGTCACGCCGCGCGAGGTCCGGTAGAGTGGGACGCCCCGTTTCTCGAGGGCGTCGGCGAGCGCAGCAGCGGTTTCGCCCATCGCCGCGGCATAGGCCTTGCCATGATCTTTCCAGTCGAGGAGCGCCATCGCCAGCGACGCTGTCTTTGCGACGTCGAAGTTTGCGGTGAGCCCGGGATAAGCGATGCGGTCGATCCGCTCGGCCAGTTCGGCGTCGTTCGTCATGAGGAGTCCCGCGGGCGGCCCCCCGAGGCTCTTGTAAGTGCTGCATCCCATGAGATGCGCGCCTTCCTCGAGCGGCTGCTGCCAAGCGCCGCCAGCAATCATGCCGCAAAGATGCGCCGCGTCGAAGAGGACATAGGCGCCGACCTCGTCCGCAATTGCGCGGATCTCGCGAACCGGATGCGAGAACAGGTTCAGGCTGCCACCGACCGTGATAAGCTTGGGTCGGACGGAGCGCGCAAGGTCGGCGAGCGCAGCGACATCGATGGTGTAATTCTCGCGATCGACCGGCGCGGCGTGGACTTCGAGCCCATAAAGTCCAGCCGCGCCAGCCCGGTGATGCGTGACATGACCGCCGATCGTATCGGGTGGCGCGATGATGGCATCGCCCGGTTTGCAGGTCGCCATGAAAGCGTAGAGGTTCGCCATCGCCCCGGACGCAAGTCTAAACTCGGCATAACGCGCCCCAAAGACCTCCGCCGCCAGCTCCGCAGCCAGAGCTTCGATCTGTTCGATCGCCTCGAGCCCCATCTCATATTTGGCGCCAGGATGTCCGAGCGAAGGACGCGAGCCGAGCCCCGACGCGAGAAGGCTCTCGGCACGCGGGTTCATGACATTGGTCGCGGGATTGAGATTGATCGATTGCTCGTCATGAATACGCCGATTTTCGTCGACCAGCTCGGTAAGGCGCCGGTCTATCGCGTCGGACGACGATGCTGCAACGTCTCCAGCTACACGCTGGACCAGGTTCTCGCAGTCGTTGTCCACCCAGTCGCGGCGCGCCAGCATCGTCATATATTTTCCACCCGTTCAAATATGGGCCATGCGCATTCGCGCACGGCCAGTTTGCAAAAAGCGTAGTTGCGTCGTCCCCGATCAGGCGACCTTATCGGCCAGACAGTCATCCGCGAGAGCGCGCACAGGCGTCAGGTCGCGATGATGGTGGTGATCTTTCCGGCTTTCCTTGGTGTAGGCATTGGCAACGGGGTTTAGGATCAGCGAGAAGATCGCGCGATTCCAGGGCGACATGTTCGGCGGTGAGCCATGAACAAGGCAGTCGCCAAAGATAAGCGCCGTACCGGCCTTGCCGGTCGCCGAGACCAGTTCGCATGTCTCGGAAACCTCCCTCACCTTGTCGGGTTCGACGACCCACAGCGCGTAGCTGGTCGACTCGGTGTCGTGGCGCGTGGCGACGCTTCCGAACTTCTGCGATCCCTTGAAGAAATAGAGCGGACCGTTGAAATCGTTCACATCGTCGAGAAAAATGTGGAGATTGAGCGCCAGCGGTTCGGGAACGCCGTCATCATTATGATGGGTCGAGAAATCCTGGTGCCACTGCCACTGCTCGCCCTCGAACGCAGCCTTCACATTGATCTTGACCTGCTGAACGTAGAGATCTTCGCCGGCGATCTGCTCGGCAGGCTCGAC
>JAURVS010000280.1 GCA_030655355.1 Sphingopyxis sp. | reverse complement strand
CGCGATCGACGCAAGCTCCGCCGCCGTTGCGCGGATCGTCGCGAAGGGCGCGCCCGTCTATGGCATCAACACCGGTTTCGGAAAGCTCGCAAGCGTACGTATCGCCGACGACGACCTGTCGACGCTTCAGCGCAACATCGTGCTCAGCCACGCCGCAGGCACCGGCGCGCCCTCGCCAGTCCCCGTGATACGCCTGATGATGGCGCTCAAGCTGGCGAGCTTCGGCGTGGGCGCGTCGGGCGTGCAACGAGAAACGGTCGCGATGATCGAAGTAATGCTCGCGAAGGGCCTCACCCCCGTCGTCCCCTCGCAGGGATCTGTCGGCGCGAGCGGCGACCTCGCACCGCTGTCGCACATGGCCGCAGCGATGATCGGCGTCGGCGCGATCGAGGTCGCGGGCGCGACCCTGCCCGCCGCCGAAGCGCTTGCGCAGGCGGGCCTCGCGCCGCTCAGTCTTGGCCCGAAAGAAGGCCTTGCGCTGCTCAACGGAACGCAATTTTCGACCGCCAACGCGCTCGCCGGCCTGTTCCGGGCAGAGACCGTCTTCCGCTCGGCGCTCATAACCGGCGCGCTTTCGACCGAAGCCGCCAAAGGCTCCGACGCCCCGTTCGACGCGCGAATCCATGCGCTGCGCGGCCATGCCGGACAACGTGAGGTTGGCGATACGCTGCGCGATTTAATGGCGGGATCGGCGATCCGCGCCTCGCACGCGATCGACGACCCGCGCGTGCAGGACCCCTATTGCCTCCGCTGCCAGCCACAGGTGATGGGCGCCATACTCGATCTGCTGCGGCAGGCCGCGGCGACGCTTGGCATCGAAGCGAACGGCGTTTCGGACAATCCGCTTATCTTCGCGGATACCGACGAAGCGCTGTCGGGCGGCAATTTCCACGCCGAACCCGTCGCCTTCGCCGCTGACATGATCGCGATGGCGCTGTGCGAGATCGGCTCGATTTCGGAGCGCCGGATCGCGATGCTCGTCGATCCCACGCTTTCGGGTCTGCCCGCCTTCCTGACCCCGCGCCCCGGGCTCAATTCGGGCTTTATGATCCCGCAGGTCACCGCCGCCGCCCTCGTCAGCGAGAATAAGCAGCGCGCCTATCCGGCCAGCGTCGATTCGATTCCGACCTCGGCCA
>JAURVS010000371.1 GCA_030655355.1 Sphingopyxis sp. | reverse complement strand
TCGCCGACGATCTTGCCGTCCTTGTCCTCGTCGAGATATTCGAACTTGAACAATTCCTGGGTGACGATGACGTCGCCTTCCATCCCGATCACTTCGGTGACGTTGGTGACGCGGCGCGAGCCGTCGCGCAGACGTTTGATCTGGATGACCATGTCGACCGAATCGGCGATCTGCTTCGAAATCGCTTCCTTCGGAATCTTCACGTCGCCCATCAGAACCATGTTTTCCATACGGCCGAGGCATTCGCGCGGGCTGTTGCTGTGGAGCGTACACATCGAGCCGTCGTGACCGGTGTTCATCGCGGCGAGAAGGTCGAAACACTCCGCGCCACGAACTTCGCCCATGATGATGCGGTCGGGACGCATACGCAGTGCGTTCTTCACAAGGTCGCCCATGTGGATCGCACCATTGCCCTCGAGATTCGCAGGGCGCGTTTCGAGCGGCAGCCAGTGCGGCTGCTGCAGACGCAATTCGGCGGCATCCTCGATCGTCAGCACGCGTTCGCCCGGGTCGATCATCTTCGACAGCGCGTTGAGCATTGTCGTCTTACCCGAACCCGTACCGCCCGAGATGACGATGTTGAAACGGCTGGCGCCCGCGATCTTCAGCGCGGTGCACATTTTCTGGCTCATCGCGCCCCACTGACACAGCATGTCGAGCGTGATCGGCTTGGCCGAGAATTTACGAATCGAGATCGCGGTGCCGCGCAAGGACAGCGGCGGAACGATCACGTTGACGCGGCTGCCGTCCTTGAGGCGCGCGTCGGCGAGCGGCGTGGTCTGGTCGACGCGGCGGCCGACGAGGTTGCAGATGCGCTGCGCGATCTGGAACAGATGCTGTTCGTCACGGAACTGGATCGGCGCAATGACCAGCTGGCCCTTTTTTTCGATATAGGTCTGGTACGGGCCATTGACCATGATGTCGCTGATGTCGGGGTCGGCGAGCAATTCTTCGAGCGGACCGAAACCGAGCAGTTCGTCGACAAGCACCTTTTCCAGCGCAAATTGTTCGCGGCGGTTGAGGGTGATTCGCAGTTCAGCGAGCACTTCGAGAATGATCGGGCGAAATTCTTCGGTCAGCTCGTCCTTCGACAGCGTCGCCGCAGCCTCGGGATCGACGCGTTCGAGCAGGCGCGGCAGCACCTGTTCCTTGATCTTGTGGACGCTGGCTTCGAACCCTTGCGCTTTTTCGGGCTCGATCGCCTCAGCGGTCGACCGCTGATTGAGCCGCTCCATCGCCTCTTCTTCGGGCGACAGATTCGACGGCATCTGCGGAATGTCGACAGGCGTGTCGAGCGCAGGGAATTGCGAGCCACCGGGCACGCCAGAGCCTCCCTGCATCGGCTTTGCCACGCCAAAGGCGGGGCGACCAGCGGTTCCGGGTCGGCGTCCGAATGCACTCATTCGTTTTGTCCTGCTTCCATCTCTCGGATTTTCGCCGCTTGTGCGGACGAACCCCCATCCGACACGGTGAATAAAGTGGAAACTTTGATATTGTCCTAATGCGCCGGGCGATTACGGCGCGGGCATAAAAAAAGCCCGCATCCATAAGGATGCGGGCTTTTGATCGCCGTGGACGGCGGAAGTGATCAGGTGGCGATATGCTCGGCAAGAACGGTCAGGCCAGCTTCGTTAACTTCGGCAAAGCCGCCTTCGACCTCGATCACCTCGGGCACAGCGCCCGCGGTCGTGTAGATCGTGAGCGGCCCGTTACGGAGCGTTGCCATGAACGGCGCGTGGCCTTCGAGAACCGAAAAATCGCCCTCGCTGCCGGGGACGGTGACCATGTAAACCTCGATCGACCGCTCGAGGCGGGCGGGGGTGACGAGTTCAAACTTCAGAGCCATGATATTTCCTTAAGCCCCTCCCGCGCGGGGAGGGGCATAGGTTTGTTACGCGTCTTCGGCGAGCTTCGCGGCCTTGGCGACCGCTTCGTCGATGCCGCCGACCATGTAGAACGCGGCTTCCGGAAGATGGTCATATTCGCCATCGACCACGGCCTTGAACGACTTCACCGTGTCTTCGTTTGCCACGAACTTGCCGGGGATGTTGGTGAAGACTTCGGCGACGTGGAACGGCTGCGACAGGAAGCGCTGGATCTTGCGCGCGCGGGCGACGACCAGCTTATCTTCTTCGCTGAGCTCGTCCATGCCGAGAATCGCGATGTTGTCCTGAAGCGACTTGTACTTCTGCAGCGTTTCCTGAACGCGGCGAGCCGTTTCATAATGCTCCTGCCC
>JAURVS010000047.1 GCA_030655355.1 Sphingopyxis sp. | reverse complement strand
CGCGACGGGGTGGCGGTGTCGCGCTTCCTGCAATGGATGGAAGATGTCGCGCCGCAGGGCGGGCTCGACGAACTTGGCGCTGCCGCAAAACTGCGCGAATTCCGCGATCAGAACGGCGCGCTTGTCGACCTCAGCTTCGATACCATCTCGGCGGCGGGCCCCAATGGCGCGCTGCCGCATTACAAGGTCGACGCGACGACGAACCGCGCGATCGAAACCGGAACACTCTATCTCGTCGATTCGGGCGGCCAATATGCCGACGGCACAACCGACATCACGCGTACGATCGCGATCGGCGCACCGACCGCCGAGATGCGCCGCCGCTTCACGCAAGTCCTGAAGGGGCATATCGCGCTCGCGACGGCGCGTTTCCCCACCGGCACCCGCGGCAGCCAGCTCGACATTCTCGCGCGCCAATATCTCTGGGCCGACGGTGTCGATTATGCGCATGGCACGGGGCACGGCGTCGGAAGCTATCTGGCAGTCCACGAAGGCCCGCAGCGGATCGCCAAGCCCGCAGGCGGGCAGGCCGGGACCGAGGAAGCGCTTCACGCCGGTATGATCGTCTCGAACGAACCAGGTTATTACAAGGCGGGCGCCTTTGGCATCCGGATCGAAAATCTCGTCGTCGTTACTGCGTTGAGTATCGACGGCGCCGAAGAGGATATGCTGGGGTTCGAGACGATTACCTTTGCCCCGATCGCGCAAAATCTGGTCGATGTTTCGTTGCTTTCGCCCGCCGAGGCCAATTGGCTCGACGCGTATCACGCCGAAGTGTTCGAGAAGCTGGCGCCGGGGATCGGCAGCGACGACCGCGCCTGGCTCGAAGCTGCCTGCGCGCCGGTCGACCGCGCTCCCGCCGCGCTCGCGGCCTGACGCGGCGATGGACCGCAGTAACTGGGACGTTCCGCTGGACGACTTTCGCGTGCATGAGACGGTGCGCGTGCGCTTCAACGAGATCGATGGGCAGAATATCGTCTTCAACGGCAATTATCTGATCTATGCCGACATCGGCGTCACCGAATATTTTCGCGCGCTGGGCGAGGGGCAGCCGGGACCCTATTTTCACCAATATGGTACCGATATCCGCGAAGTGCATTGCGAGATTGATTATCATGCCTCTGCGCGGCTCGATGACCGGATTACCATCGCATCGCGGCTCAGCCGCTTTGGCCGAACGAGCTTCACCATTCATTGCGCAATCTTCCGCGAAGGCGAGCGATTGACCGATATCGAAATCAGTTATGCGCATATCGACCTCGATGGCGGTGGCGCAACACCACTGCCCGGCAGCTTCATTGCCGAGGCGCGCCGATTCGAAAAACGGACTCCATTGCAGGACTGAATGGCTGTTTTCCGCGGTCAGGCGCGGAAATCCTTGTCTCTCAACCAAAAAGGTCGAAAAAAAGGGCCACCCGAAGGTGGCCCGTGAAAGTTTTGGGAGAGGATGCCTAAAAGGCAAGTGTGATATTGCAGTGCACAATGAATGTTGCAACTGCGAAATAAGCATCTGCTATTGCATTTTTTGCAATCGAGAACGTTATCACGCTTCATTCGATGCAATGCGCCTGCCTCTCGCAATATGCCGCGACATCGCCTAAATTGGGGGCATGGGAATGTTCAACAATGTGGATGTCGGTGGCGGCCTGTCCGACTTCTGGACTTATGTCCGCGAACCACGGCCGCATCGCTGGACGAGTTGGGGGCTCGCGATCGTGCTGCCGCTCGTGGTTTTCTATGGTTTTTCCGAACATCTCATTCCCGTGGAGAAAGAGAAGACCAAGATCATCTATTTCGAAAACTGGACGGTCAATCGGAGCGCGGACGAGATTCGCGCCGACTGGATTGCGCGGGCGAAGGAAACGACGCGCGCCAACGCCAAACGACGTGCGGAGTTTCAGCGTCTCGCCGATGGCTTGGGCGTCGAATATGATTCGTCCGAGGCCGACAAGGTCACGCAGGAAACTCTGGGCGAAGAGGCTGAAGAGCTCAAAACGGCACCGCCCCCGCCTCCTCAGCGATCAACGCTTGCCGAACGTGCCGCACGCGGGTCGCAGGCCGGCGCGGCGACCGATCGCTAACCGGCGGTGCGGAAAGGACCCGGCGATACGGACTGGATGACCGCCGCGATTGCGCTGTCGGCGCGCGGTCGGCCTGCTTCGGCGCCGAATCCCAATGTCGGCTGTGTGATCGTCAAGGATGGAAGGCCCGTCGCGCGCGGCTGGACCCAAAGTGGCGGACGCCCGCATGCCGAGGCGATGGCACTTGCCGCAGCGGGCGATGCGGCGCGCGGCGCGACC
Source organism: Sphingopyxis sp. (assembly GCA_030655355.1). GTDB lineage: Bacteria > Pseudomonadota > Alphaproteobacteria > Sphingomonadales > Sphingomonadaceae > Sphingopyxis. Next base: position 2,596 of record JAURVS010000047.1, on the reverse strand, counting down.
GCCTATGTTACGCTCGAGCCTTGCGCGCATGCAAGCCCGCGCGGGGGGTGCTGCACCGACGCCCTGATCGCCGCAGGTGTCGCCCTCGTCGTGATCGCGGCACAAGATCCCGACCCGCGCACCAATGGCAAGGGGATCGCTCGATTGCAGGATGCCGGGATCGAGGTCGTCTTTAATGTCTTGGCTGCTGAAGCACGCGCTGCAATGGCGCCCTGGTGGTCGCGCACGGTGCGCGGTCGACCCTTTGTCACGCTCAAGCTTGCGACTTCGCTGGACGGCTGCATCGCAATGGCGGACGGATCGAGTCGCTGGATCACCGGCGAGCGCGCCCGCGCGCACGGGCATATCGAACGCGCAAGGCATCAGGCGATTCTGGTTGGGCGGGGCACACTCGAGGCCGACTCGCCGACGCTCGACGTGCGGCTGTCGGGGCTGGCGAATCGAAGCCCGAGGAAATTGCTGCTCACGCGCGGCAAGGCGCCCGAAGGCTGGACCGCCGTTTCGTCGCCCGAAGCGATCGAAGGCATCGATTCGGTGCTCGTCGAGGGTGGCGCTGGCGCCGCTTCGTCATTCCTCGCCGCCGACCGCGTCGACCGGCTCCTGCTTTATCGCGCGCCGATCCTGATCGGCGGCGGGCGCGCGGCGCTTGGCGACATTGGTTTGACCGACCTGTCGCGGGCGCATGGCCGTTGGCGCCTCACCGACAGTCGCCTGCTTGGCAGCGACCGGCTCGACGTCTACGAGCGGGCCAGAGAAGGATAAAGCGACCCATGTTCACCGGCATCATTACCGACATCGGCACCGTTCGTTCGCGCGAGGATCGCGGCGACACGCGGCTGATCATTGCCACTGCCTATGACGTCGGCACGATCGATCTCGGTGCCTCGATCGCTTGTTCGGGCGCGTGCCTGACTGTGGTCGACAAGGGGGTCGACGACGACAGCAACGGCCCCGGCGGCTGGTTCGCGATCGATGCGAGCGCCGAGACGCTCGCGCGCACGGCGCCGGGCATGTGGGATCAGGGTCGCCAGTTGAATTTGGAACGCGCGCTGAAGATTGGCGATGAGCTGGGCGGGCATATCGTCACCGGCCATGTCGACGACATCGGCCGCATCGTCTCGGTCGTTCCGGTCGGCGACAGCGTCACCGTGACGGTCGCGGCGCCTGCTGCACTTGCGCCGCATATTGCCGCCAAGGGGTCGGTAACCGTCGATGGCGTATCTCTGACCGTCAATGACGTCGTCGATCAGCCGAACGGCGAAGCGCATTTCACGCTCAACATCATTCCGCACACGCAGGAAATGACGACGCTGAATGAAGCGGCGGCGGGGCGGCCGGTCAATCTCGAGATCGATATCCTCGCGCGCTATCTCGCGCGGATGCAGGCGCGCGGCGCCTAATTCTCCAGCCAGCCGGCAGCGAGTTCGGGATCGGCGGCGAGCATCGAGCGCCGCATCGCGAGCCGTCCGATCCGCAGCAGTTCGGACTTGCGACGCGCAGGCGCGAGGTTGCAGCTCGCGGCATCGCGCACGACGGCTGCGCCATAACGGTCGGCGACGATCAATCCCGATGTCTCGCGGCGATAGCCCTCAGTTTCGAGAATCGCGGGGTCGAGTCCCGCGGCCAGCGCCCAGTAAAAGCGGTCGCACCAGTCGCAATAATCGGGCCATTTGCCGTCGCCGTGCAGGTCGGCGCGGCTCACCTTGATCTCGACGATGGTGATATTGCCCTTGGCGTCGATCGCCGTGAGGTCGGTGCGCCGCCCATTCGGCAGGGGCACTTCGGGGATCGCGACCAGACCTGCCTGTGCGAATAACCGACAGACGCCGCGCGCGACATCCGCGGCGGTGATCATATCCCTCATTGCTTAGAATCCGTCCTCAGAACGGGACGTCATCGTCCAGATCGTCGTCGAACGGAGGGCGTCCGCCGCCACCGCCTGCACCGCCGCCGAAGCCGCCGCCCGACGATCCACCCGACGAGCCGCCGCCGCCCTGGTTCCAACCGCCGCCCGAACTACCGCCCGACGAACCGCCGCTCCACTCGTCACCACCACCGCTGCCGCCGCGGGCTCCGCCGCCGCCGCCGGGCGCGCCGTCGAGCATGGTCAGCGTGCCGCCCATGCCTGCGATCACGATCTCGGTCGTATATTTGTCGTTACCGTCGCGGTCCTGCCATTTGCGGGTGCGCAGCGAGCCTTCGATATAGACTTTCGAGCCCTTTTTTAGGAAGCGTTCGACGACGCCGATCAGCCCTTCGCCGTTGATGACGACCTGATGCCATTCGGTGCGCTCCTTGCGCTCGCCGGTCATCCGGTCCTTCCACTGCTCGGACGTCGCGATGCGGAGATTCGCGACCTTGCCGCCGTTCTGGAACGACTTGATTTCGGGATCGGCGCCGAGGTTGCCGATCAAAATTACCTTGTTGACGCTGCCAGCCATTGCCGCTCCGCTCCGCTAGAAAGTTGGAAGGATCAGCCGAGGCCGAAGGCGACGGCGGTCCAATATGTGATACCAGCAGCGACATAGGCGAGCGCGAACAAATAGCCAACCATGAACAGCGGCCATTTCCATCCATTGGTCTCGCGCCGCGTGAT
>JAURVS010000247.1 GCA_030655355.1 Sphingopyxis sp. | reverse complement strand
TCCGATCGTCCATCTGGTCGACAATCCGGGCTTCATGATCGGCGGCGAGGCCGAGCGGACGGGGACGATCCGCTATGGCGTGCAGGCGATGAACGCGATCTATCGCGCGACGGTGCCGCTCGCCTCGGTCGTGGTGCGGCGCGCCTATGGAATTGCTGGAAGCGCGATGTCGAACGCCGAGCGCTTCCAATATCGTTTCGCCTGGCCGTCGGGCGACTGGGGCAGCCTGCCGATCGAGGGTGGGGTCGAAGTGGCGTATAAAAGCGAGCTCGAGGCCGCCGAAGATCCGGCAGCGCATCTCGAGGCGATCCGCGAGCGACTGAACCGCGTGCGAAGCCCGTTCCGGACGGCGGAGAAATTCGGGGTCGAGGATATCATAGACCCGCGCGACACGCGGCCGTTGCTTTGCGAATTCGCCGAACTGGCGTGGCGGGTTTTGCGGTAATATGCCCTTCTCGTCATCCCCGATTTGATCCGGGATCCATTCGCGCAACATTGCCTGGATCCCGGATCAAGTCCGGGATGACGATATAGGGGAGCCGGCTTGGGAAACGGGGAGAGCTGCGCATGACCGGTGGGCGCCATTATGGCATGGACTGGCTGCGGATCGGCGCGTTTGCGCTGCTGATCTTCTATCATATCGGCATGTATTTCGTGCCGTGGGACTGGCATGTGAAGATCGTCCCGACGATCGACTGGGTCGCGCTGCCGATGCTGGCGACGAACGGCTGGCGGTTGCCTCTTCTCTTTCTCGTGTCGGGATATGCGAGCGCCGCCTTGCTGGCGAAACTCGGCGGTGCGGGAGCGTTTGCGCGGTCGCGGAGCGCGCGCTTGCTGGTCCCGCTGCTGTTCGGGGTAATCTTCGTCATCCCGCCGCAGCCGTGGGTCGAACTGATGGGCCAGCATGGCTATGCGCACGGCCTCGGCCATTTTTGGCTCCATGATTATTTCCGCTTCGGCGCGCTGGACGGGATCATTCTGCCGACGTGGCAGCATCTGTGGTTCGTCGTCTATCTGTGGGTTTATACGATGCTCGCAGCATTTTTCCTCGCCGTCGTGCCTGCTGCGGCGCGCGCGCGCGTCGCCGATGGCGCGGCGCGCCTGCTCAATGGCTGGGGACTGCTTATTGTTCCGACGCTCTGGTGGCTTGCGGTCTATGGCGCGTTTCCGGGGCATGACGAGACGCATGCGCTGTTCGACGACGGGCCGTCGCATCTCCATTATCTGATGGCGTTCGGGGTCGGCTGGCTGCTTCGCGTGCGGCCGCTGCTGTTCGAGGCGGTGGCGCGATGCTGGAAGGGGGCGGCAGTGCTCGCGGTGCTGGCATTTGTGCCGATCTTCTGGATCGAATGGACCTGGCCGGGCGAGACGATCGCGCCCGACTGGGTGTTCCCGCCCTATCATATCGCGCGGCAGATGCAGGGATGGGCGACGATCGTCGCGCTGCTCGGGATCGCCGATCGGTATGCGAACCGCGATCACCCGCGCCGCGCTATGATCGCTGAGGCGGTGTTCCCCTTTTACATCGTCCACCAGACGATCATCGTCGTCGTCGGCTGGTATCTGTTGCGGGCCGATGTTGCGGCGTTGCCGTCGTTCCTGATCCTCGTCGCGGCGACCGTCGCGGGATGCTGGCTATTCTATTCGATCGGGCGCACCATCGGCTGGCTGCGGCCGCTGATCGGATTGCAGCGCAAATAGGGAGCGTGTGATGGGGGCGTTAAAAGGGATCCTTGCAATCGTCGGAGTGGCGATGGTGCTGGTGGGCGGATTATGGGCGCTGCAAGGGCTCGACATCGTGCGCTGGCCCGCGAGCAGCTTCATGCTGGGCGACACGAGCTGGACGCGCAATGGCGTGATACTGGCCGTCGTCGGGGTCGTGCTGATCTGGTTCGCGCGCAAACGCTGATCGCGTTCGACTACGAATGTAGTTGATCTGTATTGCTGATGTGATACACTTCGATTCGGCCGGGGTTGAATTGGAGATAAGAATGATTCGTTCTTCGCGTATTTTGCCCGCGCTGCTCGCCGCCGCAGGGCTGGTGGTCGTGCCTGTGCTCGCCCCGTCGCCGGTGATGGCGAAAGAGGAGGCGAGCGTCAGCGCCGATCAGGTCGCCGAAAATTATGCCGCCTTGCTCGAGCGCGACTATGTCTATCCCGACACGGGCAAACGTTACGCCGCCGCGATCCGTGCGGGTGTTGCCGCAGGACGATACAAGGCGCTGTCCGGCCCCGCGTTGGGGGAAGCGATCGACAAGGATGTGACCGCGGTGTCACCTGACGGCCATTTGCGGGTGCGCGCGCCCGACGCCGCAGCGGCCGCTGTTGCGCCTACGCCGGGCGCCGCGGCGCCGGTGCGCCGCGCGCCGAAAGTTCCGGTCGAGCAGGCAGGCTGGATCGCGCCGGGGATCGCGTTCGTTCGCTTCAACGTCTTTCCCGACGATGCTGCGGTGACGGCGCAAGCGGCGAAATTCATGGCCGATCATGCCGACGCCAAGGCGATCATCTTCGACATTCGCACGCATAATGGGGGCGGCCTTGATCAGATGGACGTGATTTTCCCGTGGCTGTTCGCCGAGCCGACGCGGCTGGTGACGATGGCGACGCGCGCATCGGTCGACGCGCGTGGCGGCTCGCCGATCGACGGGCTGGCATCGATGCGCGCGGTGAAGGGCGACGACGGCATGGTGACGCGCGAACATTGGGCGACGCCGGGGACCGACACGCGGCTCCGCGATGCGAAAATCTATGTGCTGACGTCGGGCGCGAGCGCGTCGGCGGCGGAGCATTTCTCGCTGGCGATGAAACATACGGGACGCGGTACTTTGGTCGGTGCGCCGACCGCAGGCGCCAATCATTTCGGCAGCGGCGAGGATCTGGGCGGCGGCTATGGCGCGTTCATTCCGGTCGGGCGGACCTATGATCCGGTGACGGGCAAGGATTGGGAAGGCGA
>JAURVS010000246.1 GCA_030655355.1 Sphingopyxis sp. | reverse complement strand
ATAAATGACGGTCAGATCGACAATGGCGTCTATGATTGCCTGAAACGCCTCTGGATCGCCGAACGCGAGCCGCCGGGCAGCAGCCTGATCCTTGGACCCTTGCCCTGCCACCATATAGGTCGCAACGGTCCAGGGGCTCCCAGCGAAGCCCAGGAAGGTTGTTTCTGCAGGCAGTGAGGCTGCGACGCGCGCGACGGTTGCATATATCGGCTCGAGCCGCTGCGGCGCGGCCTCGAGCGACGCCAATGTGCTGTCGACGAGCGGCGGAGCAAGCCGCGGTCCCTCGCCCGCCTCGAACCAGAGATGCTGGCCGAGCGCGTGTGGAATGATAAGAATATCCGAAAAGAGGATCGAGCCATCGAATCCGAAACGGCGGATCGGCTGTAATGTCACCTCGGCCGCCGCTTCAGGATCATAGCAAAGCTCGAGGAATCCGCCTTTGGTTTCCCGCAATGCGCGATACTCGGGAAGATAGCGTCCAGCCTGGCGCATGAGCCATAAGGGTGGTCGCTCCTGCCGCACTCCGCGCAGCGTTGCCAGCAAGCTCTTCGGTGACGCTTTCACGCGGCCCTCTTTCTCTCTTCATATATATTTAAATATAATTGTGGTGGTTTGTTGGTCGGCGGACAAGCGCGCTTTAGGCGGGGGCGTCCTTTTTGCCAACAGCTTGACTCTCTGCAAGTGGCTGTCCGCAGCAGAGTCGCGGTTCCCTTTTCTCGCTACCCACAGCTTGTGGATAAGATTCATCCGTCGTGGACAAGTGGTAGAGCGGAATCGGCAGCGCCGGTGATGAATTGTTCCTACCATTTTCCTCCCCGCGCTTGTCCATATCTTATCCACAGGGGCTTTTTCGGGCGCAATGCTGGATCCGGGATTGCCTTTTTCGGCGGCTTCCCGCCATGGTGGCGCGATGGGCCGGCTTCACCTTCATCTCATATCCGACTCCACGGGCGAGACACTCGAAAATATTGCCAAGGCGGCGATTGCACAGTTCGACGATGTTGAGGTCGTGCGCCATTTCTGGCCAATGGTGCGATCGGAATCGCATCTCGACCGGATCATGGCCGAAGTGCAGGCGAGCCCAGGAATGATTCTGTTCACGCTCGTCAACGGCGAGCTGCGCGTCAGCCTCGAACGTCGCGCAAATGCTCTCAATCTTCCGACGGTTGCGGCGCTGGATGCCGTGACCGACGCGCTGTCGCGAATGCTTGGGCAGGAAGCGAAGGCTCGCCCCGGCCGTCAGCATGTTCTCGACGCTGCCTATTTTGCGCGGGTTGAGGCGATCCAGTTTACCGTCGCACATGATGACGGCATCGGCTGGGAGAATTGGGAACAGGCCGACATCGTGCTGGCCGGGGTGTCGCGGACGTCGAAGACACCTACGAGCATCTATCTCGCCAATCGCGGTTTCAAGACCGCAAACATCCCGATCGTGCCGGAATCGCCGCCACCCAATGCGCTCTTCACGCTCAAGCGTCCGATGATCGTCGGGCTGACCACCGGATTGGACAGGCTTGTTCAGGTGCGTCGCAACCGGCTGCTCTCGCTCAATCAGGCGCCCGAAACATCCTATGTCGACGATGAACGGGTCAAGGCCGAACTCGCTTATGCGCGGCGCATGTTCGCCGACAATGGCTGGCCGGTGATCGATGTCACGCGCCGTTCGATCGAGGAAACCGCCGCCGCCGTGATCAAGCTTGTCGAAGACCGCAGCGCGGCATGACCTTGCTCCTCGCTTCGCAAAGCAGCGGCCGGGCCGCGATGCTCCGCGCCGCCGGGCTCGAATTTGAGACGACCGCTGCGCATGTCGACGAAGAAGGCGTCACCGCCTCCCTCCTCGCGGCCGGTCAGACGCCGCGCAACATTGCCGACGCGCTTGCCGAGGCGAAAGCGATCAAGATTTCGTCGCGGCTTCCCGGCGTCACGGTGATCGGAGCCGATTCAACGCTGGCGCTCGACGACGGCACAATGCTGTCGAAGCCCGAAAGCCCCGAAGAAGCGTCCGACCACCTTCGCCGTATGGCGGGTACGCGCCACAGATTGTTCAGCGCCGCGGTCGCTGCGCGCGACGGCACGCCTGTCTGGCGCGCGATCGGTGAAGCGAAGCTTTGGATGCGCCCCTTGTCGGACGGCTTCATCGCCGACTATGTCGCCGGGAATTGGGACAGCATCCGCTGGACCGTCGGCTGTTACGAGATTGAAGGAGCGGGCGTGCAATTGTTCGAACGGGTCGAAGGCGATCCATGGACCATCATCGGCATGCCGATGCTTCCGCTTCTCTCATGGCTGCGGACAACCGGATTGGCTGCATCATGAGCAACCGCCCCTATGCCGAAGTTATTGGCGACCCGATTGCGCAATCGAAATCGCCGCTGATCCATAAATTCTGGCTCGAAGCGCTTGGACTGGCGGGCGATTATCGCCGTGCGCACATCAAACCTGACGACCTGACCGCCTATATCGAAGAACGCCGCGCCGATCCGGACTGGCGCGGCTGCAACGTCACCATGCCGCACAAGGGCGCGGTCATGGATCTGGTCGATGACCCCGGCGACATCCGCGGCACGATCGGCGCGATGAACACGATCATTCGGCAAAAGGACGGGTCGCTGATCGGTACGAATACCGATGCGGCGGGCTTTTATTCGCCGCTCGCCGAACTCGATCTTGAGGGCGTGCCCGTAGCCGTAGTCGGTGCGGGCGGCGCAGCGCGCGCGGTGCTGTTTGCGTTGGCCCGTGCCAATGTCGGCCCCGTTACGATCCTCAACCGCAGCCCCTTGAAGGCGATGGGGTTGCTCGCAACCTTCGGGCTCAAGGGCGATGTCGTTGCGCTCGATGCGCAGCTTCCGGCGGTATCCCTGCTCGTCAATTCGAGCAGTTTGGGTATGAAGGGTCAGCCGCCGCTCGATCTCGATCTGTCGCCGCTTGCCGATGATGCGATTGTCTATGACCTTGTCTATTCGCCGCTCCAGACCGGATTGCTCAAGGCGGCCGAGGCGCGCGGTCTCGACACCGTCGACGGCCTCGACATGTTGATCGGTCAGGCCGCGCTCGCCTTCGAGCTGTTCTTCGGCGTTTCGCCGCCCGAGGGCCGCGACGAGGAATTGCGCGCGTTACTCGTCGCATGAGTCACCGCCCGCGCCCCGGTTCGCGGCTCCGCCGTCCGTTCATCCTCGGTCTGACCGGGTCGATCGGAATGGGAAAATCGGCGGCGGCGGTGATGTTCGAGCGCGAAGGCGTGCCGGTGTTCGATGCCGACGCCGAAGTTCACCGCTTGCAAGGCCCCGGCGGCGCACTCGTCGCCGCGATCGAGGCGCGCTTTCCCGGTACGACGGGGCCGAATGGAGTCGATCGTCAGAAGCTCGGACAATTGGTGCTTGGTAACACGCACGAACTTTCTGCGCTCGAGGCAATCGTCCACCCCGCGGTCGGCAAGGCGCAAAAACGCTTTCTGGCCCGGAATCGCGCGCGCGATGTCGTCGTGCTCGACATTCCGCTGCTCTTCGAAAAGGGCGGTTGGCGACGCGTTGGCGCGATCGCGGTCGTATCGGCACCCGCCTGGATGCAGACGCGCCGCGTGATGCGCCGTCCCGGCATGACGCGGGCCAAACTCAAGGCGATCCGCCGTCTTCAGGTTCCCGACCGCGTCAAGCGCGCGCGGGCCGATTTCGTCATCGAAACCGGCCGTCCCAAAAGCGCGACGCATCGTCAGATAAGGGCGATCGCCTCTTGTTTCCGCGCCCGATAGGGTCAATATTGATCATCCGATGCGTGAAATAATATTCGATACCGAAACCACGGGGTTCGACCCCAGGACTGGAGACAGGCTGGTCGAAATCGGGTGCA
>JAURVS010000243.1 GCA_030655355.1 Sphingopyxis sp. | reverse complement strand
ACCTCGCCCGCGGATCCGAACCACCCAGCCTTAACGAGCGAGATGCCGATCACTGCGAACACCACGGCGCGAGCCGCGAGACCGGCGCGTCCGACGGGCACGACCCATGACGGCGCTCCGGGCGCAAGGTCACGCATGAATTCAGTGGTCCAGGCCTTGGTCGCCTGCTGAGCCGCGGCCGCGACGAAGGCAACACCAATCAAGCCAAGCAGGGCACCGCCCAGCGGCATATCGAGCAGCATTCCCGCCGCTTCCTTTTCACGGCCGCCGCCGGACGCCTCGCCCGAGGCCAGGCGGGCGGCCGCCCAGGCCAGCACAAAATGCGCAAGCCCGCTGGCGGCATAGCCAACGCGGATCGCGATGCCCTTGGCATCACTGCCCTTGCCTTCGCTGTCTAGCGCGGCGCCATAAAGCCTGTACGCGCCGTAGAGCGCAAGCCCTGCGGCGAGCAAGAGGAGCAGCAGCGTGCCGGCCGGCATGTCGCGGACCGAGCGAAACACCCCCTGCGGACTGGCGTCGGACGCGCCCGCGCTTGTTAGTGCGATATAGGCGAGCAGGCAGTAGACGATGCCCCTTGCAAGCCATCCGGCACGGGCGAACGTTTCTAAGTGACGAAGTGTGTTCATCATGCCGGCTCCCACTGTGGTGACAAGCGAACGCCTGGCGATAACCGCAGTTCCGCTGGCGCTCCGAGCGGACCAAGTTTCCGGGTTCGAGTTGTTGCCGGCGCCTAGATGTCCCCCCACCCGTCGGGTCTTCGAGCTTCTTCGCGGTTATGGGCCTGTGTCGATTGCGGAGACCTCGTCTGTGTGAACCAGGAAGGACACCACTTGTGCCGGCCCGAACGCCGTGGTGAGCGCGGTGTCGGTCGCGTCGCGGCCCCGCGCCATCAAAATGCGGCCGATACGCGGACGATTGTGGCGTGCATCGTGCGTGTACCAGTCGCCATCGATGTAAACGTCGAACCAAGCCGAGAAATCCATTGGCGCGTCGACCGGCGGGATTCCGATATCGCCAAGATAACCGGTACAGTAGCGCGCTGGAATGTTCATGCAGCGGCATAGGGTGATCGCTAGATGGGCAAAGTCGCGGCAAACGCCCTGCTTCTCCTGATAGGCGTTCCAGGCCGTCTTGTCCGACCGCGCATGTTCGTAACCGAATTTGATATGATGGTGCACGAACGCCACGATCGCATCGACGCGGTCGCGCGCCGAGGCGATATGGGCAAATTCACCCCAAGCGACACCCATCAGCCGGTCGGTCTCGCAGTACCGGCTACCGAGTAGGTAGATGAGGACATCATCCGGAAGCTGTTCGACAGGAGTCGGCGGCACGTTGGGCGCGCGGACATCTTCGAGACCGCTATCCTCGATCACGAAATCGGCCGAGAGGGTGACGCCGCCCGTCGGCACGGTAAGCCGCGTGCAGATATTCCCGAAACCGTCCTCATAATTATAGATCGGGATGATCGGCTCAGTCTCGATCTGTTGCGGGGTCTGCAGGTCCTTTTGCCGCGACGGATGGATGCTGAGCATCGCCATCATCGGGGTCGGACTCGCGGTCTCGAAGCATATTTCATATCCAGCCCTGATCAGCACGTTTCCGAGTTCCTTGATTGGCCGGCGATCCGGCTGTTGGTTGCTCCACCTGAATGCATGACAGGATCACCTTCGGCTTCCGTGCCCAGCTTCACCTCTACGGCGACGTCCATACCGATGTAGCTCGCAGGAAAGCCGCTCCAGCTCCCCGATAGCGGGACGGCCTGATAGGGGTCGCGTGCGACGGCTACGCGGACCAAGCCGCGGCTGCCGACGATGCCGTTTGTGGGATCGAACTCGATCCACCCGGACCCGGGAAGGAAGATGCGGACCCAGGCGTGGGTGTTGCCGCCGCCAACGCGGCCCTCGCTGCGAGAAGGATTATAGACATAACCCGACACGAACCGCGCCGCGAGACCGAGCGCGCGAACCGCCTCGATCATCAGGACCGCGAAATCGCGGCAGGTTCCCTGCCGCAAAGTCAGCGTCTCGATCGGAGATTGCGTGCCCTTTTCGTGCCGCGGGACATAGGTGAAATCGCGCTTGATCGTTGTGGCCATATCGGTGAGCAGCGCGAGTGTATCGGTCGGCCCATCCTGACGCAGGAATGCATTGGCCCATCGATCGATCACGCGTCCGACATCGAGATATTGGCGTTCGATCGAGCGCAGCAGGTCCGGCATGTCTTCCGAGGCGTAAGTGAAGGGAAACTGCCGAGCATAATCCTCGATATCGATTTGTTCGTGTTCGAGCGGGGCATGGTCGAGGGTCATTTCGCTCACCACCCGCAGAGCCTTGGCGCGCCGGTCGAAAAGCGCGATGGCGACTGAGTTGCCCAGCACGTCGTGCAACCATCGCAGTTCGCAGGGATCAGGTGAGATATGAAGCTCGGCTCTTACAAGTCGCTGGTCGAAACTCTCGCGCGGCCGCATCATGATCCGGTGTTCACCGAAAGCCACCGGCTGCCGATATGTATATTCGGTCGTGTGGCGGATCGTGAGCAGTGGCATGGAAGGCTTTCGTGATCTCTGGAAATCCCCTCCTCGGGAAAGACGAATCTGCGCCCGCTCAGTTGTTCAACGCTGACGGACGGTCTCCGTTCCTCATCACTGGCGATCATGCCGGCAATGCCATTCCGCGCGTCCTCGGGACGCTCGGCCTCACCGAAGCCGATCGCGCGCGGCACATCGCATGGGACATTGGCGTGCGCGAACTGGGGATGGCGTTAGCCAAGGCGCTGGACGCGCCCTTCATCTACCAGCGCTATTCGCGGCTCGTCATCGATTGTAACCGCGACCCGGACCATGCCGAAGCGGCGCCCGCGAACGCGGACGGAAGCCCGGTTCCCGGGAATGGCATGCTGACGGCCGATGAGCTTGTTGCTCGGGTTGCGGCGATCCATGCCCCCTATCATGACCGGATCGCAGTCGAACTAGCGATCCGCGCCGCTGCGGCGCGGCCCACCATATTCCTCGCCCTTCACAGCTTCACCCCGACGCTAGCTGGCCAAGCGCGCCCATGGCATGTCGGCGTCCTCCATGACGGTGGCGACACGCGCTTCGCGAAGGCATTGCTCGCGGCGCTTGGTGCTCGCCCCGAGCTCGTCGTAGGCGATAATGAGCCATATCATATGGATGCGACCGACTATAGCGTGCCGCGTCACGCATATCCGCGTAGCCTTCCCTACGCCGAAATCGAAACTCGGCAGGATTTTCTCACCTGTCCAGCGGGCGTGGCGCAGTGGTGCGAGACGCTAGCCCTCGCCTGCAGAACAGCACTTGCCGAGTACGTCCACACTGGATCGGGGTTCTAGCATCTTATGTGGGAACACTCGGGCGTACGCTGGCGTTTA
>JAURVS010000241.1 GCA_030655355.1 Sphingopyxis sp. | reverse complement strand
TCGTCGTGCTGGCCGTGAATTTCGACGAGATGGGTTCCGACCTCGCGCAGCAATGCCGCCGAACAGGGCTGGTCATTGAGAAAAGCGCGGCTGCCGCCGTCGGCCTTGAGCGTGCGGCGGATCAGCAGCGGCTCGCCGGGTTCCAGCCCAATTTCGTTTTCGGCGAGAAGCGCGGCGATCGGCGTTCCCGGCGCGGGGGCGAGAAAACTCGCGGTCACTTGCGCCTTGTCGCTGCCCTGACGCACCAGCGCGCTGTCGGCGCGCGCGCCGAGTGCAAGGCCGAGCGCGTCGAGCAGGATCGATTTGCCCGCGCCGGTCTCGCCGGTCAGCACGCCCAGCCCAGCCTCGAAATCGAGGTCGAGCCGTTCGATCAGAACGATGTTGGCGATGGATAGCGCCGTCAGCATGCCCTGCCCTTACCGCAGAACAAAGGTGGAATCTACGCGCTCGGCGCGTTCTTCTGCATCAGCTTGTACGCGCGCGCATACCATTCATTGCCCGGATAGTTGGCGCCCAGAACCGCTGCGGACTTTTTCGCTTCGGCGGGGATACCGAGCGCGAGATAGCATTCGGTCAGGCGATAGAGCGCTTCGGGGGCATGGCTGGTCGTCTGATATTTGTCGACGACTTCGCGGAAACGGATCGACGCGGCGAGCCAGTTCGAGCTGCGCTGATAGAAACGGCCGATTTCCATTTCCTTGCCGGCGAGATGGTCCTGCACAAGGTCGACCTTGAGACGCGCGTCCGACGCATAGCGGCTGTCAGGATAGCGGCGGATGACTTCGCCGAGCGCATTCGACGCCTGCTGGGTGATTTTCTGGTCGCGGGTAACGTCGCTGATCTGCTCATAATAGCTCAGGCCGATCAGATAATAAGCGTAGGGCGCGTCCTTGTTGCCCGGGTGGATCGCGAGGAAACGCTGCGCCGCCTCGATCGCCGGAGTATATTCGCGGTCCATATAATAGCTGAACGAGCTCATCAGCTGCGCGCGGCGCGCCCAAGGCGAATAGGGGTGCTGACGCTCGACTTCGTCAAATAGCGCGGCAGCCAAGCCGTACTGACGACGGTCGAGGCGATCCTGTGCTGCGCGGTACAATGTGTTGACGTCGCGGGCGACGTAACGCGTATCCTTCTTCACATTCCCACCCCCGGCGCAGGCGGCCAGCATGGGGGTGATCACGAGTGCGGCGGCGAGCAGGCGCATGGTCGCGCGCGAAGGGGTACGGTGAGTCATGCGCGCGGTATAGCCACAGCGCAGATGAACGCAAAATAAATGATGGGGTGCTGTCGCAGCTTTACGGCGCCTTGACGACGCACCCGACCGGCGCATCGGCAGGTGCCGGAACGCGGCGCGCGCTTTTGATCGTTACCTGGGGTTCGAGCATCTGCCCGACCATCACGCCTTCGCCAGCGGTCGGCGAGGTTGGCGCGTTGAAGATCTGACTCGCAATGTCGGCGCCCGCGACAAGTTCGCCGAACACCGCGAAGCCGACGCCGTCGCCGCCGGGGGCATCAGCGTTGAAGCCCTTGATGTCCGACAGGAGCAGGAAGAAATCGCTCGTCGCATCGCCCGGCCGCAGCCGCGCCATCGACAGCGCGCCCTTGCAATTGGTGAGGCCAGTGGTGGTCGTCGGCTCGTGCGCGATCGGCGGGAAATTGCGGCGCGGGTCGCCGCGATTGCCGGCTTGGATCAGCTGGTTCGCAGCGCCCCAGCTTTTCGTCGAGCGATAGAATTTGAACCCGTCCATGCGCTTGGCGTCGACATAGCGAAGGAAATTCGCCGCGGTCACCGGCGCGCGCTTGTCCTCGAGCCGGACGACGATCGTGCCGAGGTCGGTGACCAGCGCGACATAGGGCCGCGTGTCGGCGACCTTGGGTTGGACGGGCACCGGCAAGGGCGGTGGCGGCGGCGGCGCGGACATCATCGGCCGCGGCGGCCGGGGCGCGGGCGCGGGAGGTGTTGCGGGCGCCGGAGCGGCGGTCATGACGAGCAGCGAAAGCATGGTGGTCAGCATGCGCATGACATAAACGAAAAAAGATCGTCATGGCGACCCCCGATTGATGGGTAGGCGAATCCGAGTGGTGGTTACGAGTGATCCTCCCTCCCGCAGGCGGGAGGGGTCGGGGGTGGGCGGCAAGGGTGCGGCAGCCCACCCCGCTACGACTAGCCAGCAAGCTGGCAAGTCTCGCTGCCCCTCCCGCAGGCGGGAGGGGAAAACGGATGCGACCGCAACGACAACGCCCAACAAAAAAGGGGCCGCTTTCGCGACCCCTTTCCTGTTTTTCCGATTGCGGAAGGCTTAGTCCTTCAGAAAGTCGGGCACATGGCCCTGATCTTCCGGACCTTCGCTGCGCTCACGGCGCGGGCCGCGGTCGCCGCGGGGTTCGCCGCCGCCAGCACCGCCGTCACGGCGCGGGCCGCGATCGCGACCACCGCCGCCGCC
>JAURVS010000225.1 GCA_030655355.1 Sphingopyxis sp. | reverse complement strand
GCGTAAAGCCGTTACGCATTCTCGATGTCGGGTTCGGCGCGGGCGACATGCTCGCACGGATCGCGCGCTGGGGCGACAGCCGCGGCGTCGCGCTCGAGCTTGTCGGCGTCGATCTCAATCACAAGAGCGAGGCGGTGGCGGCAATGCGGCTCGGCGATCGCGCGCGGCTGATCACCGGCGATTATCGGGCGCTTGCGGGGCAGGGGTGGGACATCATTATGTCCAGCCTCGTCACCCATCATATGACGGCGGGGCAGCGCACCGAATTTCTGCGCTTCATGGAAAGCGAGGCGGCGCGCGGCTGGCTCGTGAACGACCTTCATCGCCAGCGTTTGCCCTTCGCAGGCTATCCGCTGCTCGCGACGCTGGCATGGGTCGACCCGATCGTGCGGCGCGACGGGCAATTGTCGGTCGGTCGCAGCTTCCGCCGCAGCGAGTGGCGGGCGATGCTGGCTGAGGCGCTGTCCGACACCGCCGACGCCTGCCGCATCTTTCGCAGCTTTCCGTATCGGCTGTGCGTCGAGCATATCAAGTGACGGATGCCCAAGCGATCATCATCGGCGCCGGACCTGCGGGATCGGCGGCGGCGATCGGCCTCGCGCGCGCCGGAGCCAAGACGCTGTTGCTCGAACGCGCGCGCGAAACGGGCGACGCGCTGTGCGGTGGATTTCTGAGCTGGCGCTCGCTCGCGCGGCTCGACGCGCTCGGCATCGACCGCGCAGCGCTCGGCGGCCAGCAAGTCGCGCGCGTGCGGCTGTTCACCCGTGCCCGGAGCAGCGAAACGGTGCTTCCCGATCTCGCCATGGGGGTATCGCGCCATCGTCTCGACAGCGCGCTGCAAGCGGCCGCCGAAGAGGCCGGAGCAGCGCTCGAGCGCGGCGTCCATGCGACGCTGATCGACGGTGCCAGCGTCCAGACGCGCGACGGCGCCATGCTTTCGGCTCCGTCGCTGTTCCTTGCGGCGGGCAAGCATGGCTTTCGCGGCTTTGGCCGCGAGCCCGCGGCGTGGCAGCAGGCCGATCCGGTGATGGGCCTGCGGCTCAGGCTTCCGCAGCATGCTGCGCTCGACCGGCTGATCGGCGATGCCGTCGAACTCCATCTCTTCGATCGCGGCTATGCCGGGCTGGTGCGGCAGGAGGATGGCAGCGCCAATCTGTGCCTCGCCGCGCATAAGTCGCGGCTCGACGCAGCGGAGGGCGATCCCATCGCGCTTCTCCGCGCGCTCGGTGAGCAGCATCCGCGGCTGGGTGAACGGCTAGCGTTTGCCGACTGGTCGTGCAGCGTCGACGCGATCGGCCATGTCCCCTATGGCTGGCGCACGCGCGAAACCGCGGCAGGGCTGTTCCGGCTCGGCGATCAAGCGGGGGTGATCCCGAGCCTCGCGGGCGAAGGTATGGGGCTGGCCTTTGCCAGCGCTGAAAGCGCCGTCGCGGCATGGCGTCGAGGCGGTGCAGACGCCTCTCCCGCGTTTCAGCGCGAGCTCGCGGGACGCATGACGCGGCCCTTCGCTATCGCGAACGGCGTCTGGCGCGCCGGCGAAAATCTCCGGACCGCTGGGGGGCTGACTTCATTCGCGGCAAGCTTTCCTCCGCTTGTCCGTTGGGCGATGCGCGCGACACGAATCCGGGGCGACTGAGCGGCGCCCCCCTTGCGGGAGGGGGCATTCGAGCCGATATAGGGACCAACGCGGGGATGCCCGAAACGGGGCAGCCTCCTCAGGAGCTTAGCCACCATGACCAACGCGAAAACCGACGCCGACCTCGACCCGATGGCCCGCCACGTGCTGCGCGAAGGCGGCACCGAGCGTGCCTTCACGGGTAAATATACCGACCATAAGGGCGACGGCATGTATCGCTGCGCCGGGTGCGGTGAGCCACTGTTCGACAGCCGCACCAAATTTGACAGCGGATCAGGCTGGCCCAGCTATACCGCGCCAGCCGAGGGAGCCGCCGTTAAGGAGCTGACCGACTCCAGCCACGGCATGGTCCGCACCGAAGTGCGCTGCGCAAAATGCGAAGGCCATCTGGGGCATGTCTTCCCCGATGGTCCCGGACCCACGGGTTTGCGTTATTGCATCAACAGCGCGGCGCTTGACTTCGCCGACCGCGGGCAGGATGAGGCGTCAACCGGCAAGGATTGAACCTCCTTCCCGGACTGACGCATCAGGGGCGCAGTGAGGGAAGGAACACCGGCTTTGCGCCGCGAAAGACAGCAGGCTTCGTCGAATAAATCGTCATCGTCCAGTAAAGGCAGCGGCGCGCCCGACGGCACGCCGTCGCGCTTCCGCGTCTGGGTGCGGCGGATCTTCCGTTGGGGCCTCGGCCTCGCAGTCGTTGGTCTTGTCGCGCTCGCGGTTGCGGTCGGCATCGCGGTGCAGCGCATGCCGAGCTTCGAGGAGCTCAAGAAATCGCCCGCCGGACAGACGATCCGCGTCCGCGCCGCCGACGGCACCGTCTTCCTCTCGCTCGGGCCCAATTATGGCCGCTGGCTGACGCTGCGCGAGACGCCCCAGGTCATGCAGGATGCGATGGTCGCGGTCGAGGATCGGCGCTTTCGCTATCATCCGGGACTCGACCCGGTCGGCATGGTGCGCGCCGCGGCGGTCGCCGTGCAAAAACGCGGCAGCGGCCGTCGCTTGCAGGGCGCGTCCACAATAACGCAGCAGCTGGCGCGCAATATCTTCCTGTCGAACAGCTATGATTTCCGCCGCAAGGCGCGCGAGATGATCCTCGCTCTCGCGCTCGAATGGAAATTCTCGAAGGACGAGATTCTCGAGCTTTACCTGAACAAGGTCTATTTCGGCGGCGGCAGCTACGGCATCGACGCGGCATCGAATAGCTTCTTCGGCCATAGTGCG
>JAURVS010000213.1 GCA_030655355.1 Sphingopyxis sp. | reverse complement strand
GTCCGAAACGGCTCACGCCGCCTTCCGCGCGATGACGGGCAGCCCTGCAATGCCAAGGAAGTTGGCGAGCATCGCATGGCCATGTTCGGTCGCGATGCTTTCGGGATGAAATTGCACGCCGTGGATCGGCAGTTCTGCGTGGCGGAAGCCCATCACTGCGCCATCATCGCTCGTGGCGTTGATGATGAGGCTATCGGGAATGTCGACGACTTCGAGGCTGTGATAACGCGTTGCCTGAAAGGGTGAGGGCAGGCCCGCGTAAAGCCCGCTGCTGTCGTGACATACGGGTGAGGTTTTGCCGTGCATCAGGTGGCCGCGCTGGACGGTGCCGCCGAAATGCTGGCCGATTGCCTGATGGCCAAGGCAGACGCCGAGAAGCGGGCGCTGCGCTTCGGCACAGGCGGCGACGAGGTCGAGGCTGATCCCCGCTTCATTTGGCGTACAGGGGCCGGGCGAGATAAGGATCGCATCGGCGCCGCTGCCTAGCGCTTCAGCGGCGGTCAACGCATCATTGCGTTCGACACGCACGTCGGCGCCCAACTCGATCAGATAATGAACGAGGTTGAAGGTGAAGCTGTCGTAATTGTCGATGACGAGGATCATGGCGGCGGCTCTAACGATTATGCGCGAGGTGGGGAAGGGATAGAAGCTTTTCGAAGCGCAACTCTATCTTCGCGGTCGGCTGGGCTATTCCGCCATCAGCTTCGCCAGATCATCCTTCCAGAATTTTGCCCAGGTGTGCGTGCTGTGACCTTTGGTTTCGGGGCTGGCGGGGATGAGAATGAATTTCGCGCGCGCCATCCGCTTCACGCCATCCTGAGGATAGCTGTAACCCGGCGGGTTGATGAAATCGTCGGCTGAATTGATCCAGAGCGTGGGGACCTCGATCTTTTCGAGGTTGGACCAAGGATTGTAATTACGCGACGAGTCAAGCTGATAGATGGTGTCGTTCGCATCGCTCCGGCCGAATGCGCGTGCAAACGCTTCATCCTTGAATTTCTCAGCGGCGACGCGCGTCGGATATTGCGCCTGCAGCGCATAGGGATTGGCGCCCGCGATCAGCGTGAGCGATGCAGCGGTGCGGAGGCCTCCCAGCGGCGGCGCAGTGTAATTGCCGTCTTTCCATAGCGGATCGCTCTTGATCGCGTCGATCGACAGTGTCCGCCATAAGCGGTTTTCGCCCGCAATCTCGACAGGCTGGCACGCTAAGGGCGCAAGCTTTTGCGCGAATCCGGGATATGTCTCGCCCCAGACGAAGGCGTGCATGCAGCCCATCGAGGTGCCGAGGATCAGCTTCAGCGTCTTAACGCCGAGTTTCTCCGTGAGCATCCGGTGCTGCGCGGCGACCATGTCGTCATAATCATATTTCGGAAAGGCCATGCGCATTCCGTCGCTGGGTTTCGACGAGGCGCCATGACCGATATTGTCGGGGAGTATGATGTAATATTTCTTGGTGTCGAGCAACTGGCCCGGACCAAACAGCTCGCCGGCGAATTGCGGCTGGAAGAATTGCTTGCCGGTCCCGCCGGTCCCGTGAAGAATCATCACGGCATTGGTGACATTGCCTTTTTTGTCGCGCTGCGGCGTGCCGAGCGTCGTGTAGTGAATCTTAAGCTCGGGCAGCTTCTCGCCATTGGCGAAAGCAAAATCCTTGAGAATCGCATCGCCTTCAACCGCGCCCTCGACGGTCGGGGCTTGGGCGTGAGCGGGCGTGACGCTGGCAAGCAGCAGAGCGAGCGGGGCAAAATAGTTGTGCATGGCGGGACGCTAGCGCGCGCCGGGATCAGGTCAAGCTATTGCCCATAACCCGGCGTTCCGGCGAGCCGCACCGCCTCGCGCGCGGCCGCAAACAGCGCGCCCGCCTTGGCTTCGCACTCGCGCTGTTCATAGGCGGGATCGCTGTCGGCGACGATGCCGGCGCCCGCCTGAACATGCATCTCGCCATCCTTGACGATCGCGGTGCGGAGCACGATGCAGCTGTCCATATTGCCGTCGGGGGCGAAATAACCGACGCCGCCCGCATAAGGCCCGCGCGCGTCGGCTTCGAGCTCGGCAATGATCTGGCACGCACGAACCTTCGGAGCGCCGCTGACCGTGCCGGCGGGGAAGCCCGCAAACAACGCGTCGATGGCGTCTTTCTCCGGCGCTATGCGACCGATGACGTTCGACACGATGTGCATCACATGGCTGTAGAATTCTACGGTATAGCTGTCGGTGACGACGACGCTGCCACCCACGGCGGCGCGGCCGACATCGTTGCGGCCGAGGTCGAGCAGCATCAGATGCTCGGCGCGTTCCTTGGGATCGGCGAGCAGGCTCTCGCGGTTTTCGACATCCTCGGCGCCGGTGCGCCCGCGCGGGCGCGTGCCAGCGATCGGGCGGATCGTGATTTCGCCGTCGCGGACGCGAACGAGGATCTCGGGCGACGAGCCGATCAGCGCGAAGCCGGGCAGGTCGAGGAAGTAGAGGAACGGCGACGGGTTGATCCGTCGCAGTGCGCGATAAAGATCGAACGGCGGCAGATCGAACGGGGTCGAGAAACGCTGTGACAAAACAACCTGAAAGATATCGCCGGCGGAAATGTAATCCTTTGCCGCTGCGACCATCGCCGCGAACTGCGCGGGCGTCGTCACGGCGTTCGGGCCGATGTCCCCCGGCTGCACGTCGGTAACGGCGCGGTCGCTGTGCGCGCTCGCGCTCGACAGGCGCGCGGCGATGGTTTCGAGGCGGTCCTGCGCCGCTTCGATCATGCGATCGATGGGGGCGTGCTCGTCGGGCCAGATCGGCGCGATCAGATAGAGTTCGTCGGCGAGTCGGTCGAAGACGAGTATCGTCGTCGGGCGCACGAACACCATGTCGGGCAGGCCGAGGCCAGCGCCCGGTGCGCGCGGAATGCGTTCAACGAGGCCAATGGTCTCATAAGCAAAGAAGCCGACGAGCGTGGCGAGCGCTTTGGGCAGCCCATCGGGAACGTCGAAGCGGCATTCGGCGACGAGATCGCGGAGTGCCTGAAGCGCCGGCGTTGCAAGCGGATGAAAGGCATCGCGGTCGCGGCGCCAATTGCGGTTGATTCGCGCGGCGTCGCCGGTGACTTCGAACATTAGGTCGGGATCGAGACCGATCAGGCTGTAACGCCCGCGTGTCTCGCCACTTTCGACAGATTCGAGAACCCAGTCGCCGCGGCCCGGCTCGATCAGCTTGAGCGCTGCCGAAACCGGGGTTTCGATGTCAGCGATGAGCCGCTGCCAAACGACCGCGCCGCGCCCCTGCGCCAACGCTTCGAGCGCGGCGGATTTCCCCTCTAGGCTCACGGACCTATTCGGCGACCGGCGTGGTGCCGGCCAGTTCGCCTCGCAGCTGGTCGACAAGCTTTTTGTTGATCGTCACCCCGACGCGGCGCTTTGCTTCGGCTGCGAGCTGTTCGATCAGCTCGTTGCCAAAAGCAGGAGCGAGCGGCTGCGCGATCGCGGCGACGCGCTGCGGTTCGATCGACTTCGGATCGGGACGCGCGACGTCGGTCAGTGAGATGACCATCCAGCCGCGATTGCCCGGGATTTCAAGCGTCTTGACGCTGCCCTTTGCCATCGAGAAGAGCAGGGCGAGTTCGGGCGGAACGGGCTTTCCGCCCGCGCCGAGTTCGGCACGGCGGCCGCCGATCGTCTGCACGCTGCCGATGTTCGGACCCGCGGCGGTCACCGCGGCAGCAAGCGTCTTGCCGCCCTCAACGGTCTTCACAATCGCGCGTGCCTTGTCGCGGGCGACTTTCTGCCCTTCGGCAAAGCGCCATTCGCTGAGCAGGTCGGCACGGATCTGCACGAAGGGCGGGGGTGCGGCGGCGACGATCGATTTCACGGCATAGACGGCGAATTTCTCATTCTCGACGAGCGTCGCGATATGCCCTTCGCCTTCACCGGCAGCCTGAAACGCCTGCGCGACCAGCGGAGCAAGTTCGGGCGCCGGGGTGAAAGTCGGCTGCGCTGGCGACCGACCGCTGGGCAGCAGAGCGGGCGTTTCGACGATCTGCATCTTGCGGTCGGCGGCGATTTCTTCGATCGACGCGCCGCCGTTCACGGCGTCCTGGATCGTGTTGTAATAATCGACGATCGCCTCATTCGCCTTATTCTTGCCAAGCTCGGTGCGGATTTCAGCGCTGGCGTCAGCCAAGCTGCGTGCCGGGCGCGTGGTGACATCCTCCACGCGCGCGACGGTCCAGCCGAGGCCGGTCTGCAGCGGACCCACGACGTCGCCGCTTTTGGCGGCAAAGGCGGCCTTGGCGGCGGCAGCGCTGCTCGTCGCGGCATAGGCAGACTGCGTCAGATCGCCGGTGGTCGAAGCCGAGAGCCCCGCAGCCTGCGCTGCCGCGGCGAGCGAGGTGCCGCCGCGAACCTTGGTTGCCAGGCTGTTTGCAGTGGCCTGATCAGGGACGATCACCTGCGCGAAGCGGCGCGTCTCGCTCGCCGCATATTGCGAGGCGTTGTCCTTATAGACCTTCGCGATTTCGGCGTCGGTAACGGCGGGCACGGGAACCGCGCTGCGATCGAAGGTCGCATATTGAATGACGCGGCGCTCGGGGACCGTGAACTTGGCGGCATTTTGCGAAAGATATTTGCGGAGCACCGCATCGCCCGGATCCGCGGTCGGTGCGAATGGGCTGGCGGGAATGAAGGTCGCCTGTCCCTGACGCTGTTCCATCAAAAGGGCGGCATAAGGCCGCGCCATGCCCGGCGCGATGCGCGGCATCATTGCGATCGGTGCGGCAAGCTGCTCGATCAGGAGCTGCTGACGCAGGTCGCGGCGAAGCTGCGCCTCGGTCATGCCGTTCTGGCGAAGGAAATTCTCGAAAACCTTCTGGTCGAATTTGCCCGACACGCCGGCAAAGGCGGGGAGGTCGGCGATGCGGCCGTCAATGAGGCGCTTGCTGACGCTGAAACCCATTTCGGTCGCGAACTGGTCGAAGGCGAGGCCCTCGACAAGCTGGTCAAGCACCTGATCGAGACCGCCCGATTCGACAAAGCCTGCCATCGTCATTCCGGGCTGCTGCTGCCGCGCCTGATTATAGGCCTGACGGACGCGCTCGCGCAGCTCGCCAACGCCGATATCTTCGCTGCCAACCTTGGCGACATTGGCGCCGCCGATCCCGCCAAAAGTGGAATTGCCCGTCACATCGCCAAGCGCGAAAAGAACTCCGATCAGCGCGATAAAGGCGAGGGCGAGATATTTCCCGATCGTCGAGGAGAACATGCGGCGGATGGCGGTGATCATGAAAGGAGCATTCTTTCCGGCAGGGCGCAGCTGATGCGCGGTTGCGCGCTGCTTTAGGCGCGAGGTGGTGCGGCATCAAGGCTGGAAAGGGGCTTGGATGCCGCCGTTGTCCCGGATGCGACGCAGCTTGCGTATCGCCCCTGCGCCCCGCTAGGGCACGGGCATCGTTCGAACAGCGGGAGAAACAGGGCAATGGCGCGGCGTAAATATGTGGTCGGGAACTGGAAGATGAACGGCCTGTCGGACGCCATAAGCGAGGCGCAGGCGATTTTTTCGGCGGCGACCGGGCATCAATCGGTCGATGTCGCGCTCTGTCCGCCCTTCACGCTGATCAGCGCAATGGTCGCAGCAGCGCCGGGCGCAGCGGTTGGCGGACAAGATTGCCATAGCGCAACGTCGGGCGCTTTTACCGGATCGGTCGCAGCCCCGATGCTCGCCGATATCGGCGCGGGCGTCGTGATCGTCGGGCATAGCGAGCGGCGCGAGGGTTTCAGTGAAAGCGATGCCGACGTGCAAGCCAAGGCCGAGGCCGGACTTGCCGCGGGTCTGTCCGTCATCCTGTGCTGCGGCGAACCGCGCGAAGTCCGCGAATCGGGCGGCGCGATCGATTTTGTGCTCGCTCAGATTGCCGGGTCGGTACCGGCCAGCTTCGACCCGCATCAACTCGCCATTGCTTATGAGCCGATCTGGGCGATCGGCACCGGCCTTGTTCCCACGGTCGCCGATGTGGCAGCAATGCATGGTGCGATCCGCGGCGCGCTGGCAGCGCGTTTCGGTGACGTGGCCGACGATATGCGCCTTCTTTATGGTGGCTCGGTCAACGGCGAAAATGCCGCGGAACTGCTCGATGCGGGCGACGTTGATGGCGCTCTGGTCGGCGGTGCAAGCCTGACGGCAGCGAAATTCGTGCCGATCATCGCCGCGGCTGACGCGCTGGGGTGACAGCTGTGGTGCGCAGCGCGGCGACCTATGGGTTGAAGCGAAGCGGCTTCGTCTCTATGTGCGCCGCGGGCGCGGTCCGTTTGAGGTCGCGCAAGTTCGGGAAAATATGATGTCCAGTCTCTTCACCTTCGTACTCGTCCTGCAGGCGCTTGTTGCCGCGACGATGATTGGCGTCATCTTGATGCAGAAGTCGGAAGGTGGCGGTTTGGGCGTCGGCGGCAGCCCCGCAGGCCTGCTTTCGGCGCGCGGCGCGGCGGATTTCATGACGCGCGCGACAACAATCCTCGCGACGCTGTTCGTCGGCCTCTCCATCCTGCTCGCAGCGATGGCCTCGGTCGGCCGCAGCGGTTCGACGATCGATACTTCGCTGTCGAAAGCTGCACAGACGAGTGGCGCTGCCTCGACTTCGTCGCTGACGGCCCCGGCTCAGACCGCTCCCGCAAACGCGGCGCCCGCTCCCGCGAGCGATGATCCGCTGGCCGCGGCTGCCGCTGCGGCAAGCCAGGATGCCGCCCCGGCTCCGGCACAGGCACCGCCCGCCAAGAAATAATCGGCGGCTTCGGCCTCCGACTTCAGCCCGCACGGCGGAAATATTTTCCGCCGGATGCGATTCGACGGCTTGCGCCGTACCCCTCCCGTTGAGTAAGTCTTTCCTCCCATGGCGCGGTTCATTTTTATCACCGGCGGCGTGGTCTCCTCGCTTGGCAAAGGTTTGATGGCAGCTAGCCTCGCAGCTTTGTTGCAAGCGCGTGGCTATCGTGTCCGTATCCGGAAGTTCGATCCCTAT
>JAURVS010000210.1 GCA_030655355.1 Sphingopyxis sp. | reverse complement strand
TCGGGCACGATCAGCGGCACGTCGGGGTCCATGCGATAGAGCGACGAATTGTCGATCACGACGCAGCCCGCCGCAGCCGCCTTGGGCGCGTGGATCGCGGTCGCTTCGCTGCCGATCGCAAAAATCGCCATATCCCAGCCGGCCCAGTCGAAATTATCGATATTCTGACATTTGGCGGTGCGGCCGGTGTCACCGATTTCGACGTCGAGTCCCTGACTGCGCGACGAGGCGACCACCGCCAGTTCGTCGATCGGGAATTCGCGCTCGGTGAGAATGGCGAGCACTTCGCGCCCGACATTGCCCGTGGCTCCGGCGACAACGATACGATAACCCATTAACTCACTCCTCAGTGCAAGAACTCGGTTGAAATCAGGTCAGACTTTCCAGCGAAAATGGCCGGTCAGCTTGTGGTCGAAAAGCGCATCCTCCTCGCGCGTACCGCCACCGATATTGTGGAGGACGAGCGGAGTGCCGGTCGTGTCCTTGCGGTCGGACACGATGCCGGTGTGCGGCAGGCGGCCATTCACCATGGCGGTGAATATGTCGCCCGGCCGCCAATCGGCGGCATTGTCAGTGACGGGCAGCGAGGCTCCCCGCCGACGCCAGAAGGTCGCAAGATTGGGCACGCGCCGGTGATCGATGTTGCGATCGGGCCGACTCAGTCCCCAGTTTTTCGGATAGGCCGTAAAATTGGCGCGCATGTCGGCGTTTACAAGGGCTTGCAGATCAAGCCCCAGCGCGTCGCGGAACGCGCGGATCACGACGTCGGTGCAGACGCCTTTCACGCGCGCGACGTCACCGTTCGGAAAGGCGAGAACGCTGTAGGCGGGATCATAACGCAACGTCACGCCAACCTGCCTGCGCGCCGCCGCGACGACGCGCTGCGCATTGGTCGCCGCTGCCGCGGTGCCCGGTGCGCCGACCATCCCGAACAGACAGGCGGATGCCGCGCCGATGAAGGCACGCCGCGTCGGCTGAAATGACGGAGACATTGGCAACAAATTCGATTTGCCCAAAAAAACACGACCGGTTCTGCGCCTTGGCGGAACCGGTCGTTTTGGAAAGCTGTTTTCGCTTGGGGTTGGGAAAGTCTCCCTTAGCCCTCGCTGGCTTCCGGCCGGTAATCGCGGCGCTCCGCAATACGCGCCGATTTGCCTGTGCGGCCACGAAGATAGTAAAGCTTCGCACGACGCACGGCACCCTTACGGATGACGGTAATGCTGTCGATGTTGGGCGAATAGAGCGGGAAC
>JAURVS010000209.1 GCA_030655355.1 Sphingopyxis sp. | reverse complement strand
GCTCGACCTCAACCTCAGCGGCCCGATCATCAAGGGGCTGCTCGGCGTCAGCCTGCGCGGATCGATCTATGAACGCAAGCCGTCCGAACCCGACTTCGCCGCTTCGGTCGATCCCTCGGGCGTGACGCATGTCCGCGGCCTCGGCTTTGGCGGTGGCGGCAAGACCGTCCAGAATACGAACAAGAGCGCAGGCATCACGCTCAGCCTGACCCCGACCGACAATCAAAGCCTGGCATTCGACTTCGACTATTCGCGGCAGGTCTATGACAACAGCCCGGTGACCGACCCCGCGACCGGCATCGCGACCTTCCCGCTCGGCACCGTCGACAGCATCGCCACCATCTGGCGCGCGAGCAACACCGGGATGGTCCAGCCGCAGGTTGGCTATACCGACGATCAGGTCTTCGACCGCCTCAACTGGGCGGTCACCCACAACGCCGACTGGGGCTTTGCGCGCAGCTTCATCTCGCTCGCTTATGTCAACACCAACAACAAAGGGCGCACGATGCCCTTCTCGGTCGCCGAGCGGCTCCAGCTGCAGGGGCTGTGGAACGCCGCCTGCGCTGCCATCGGCGCGGCCGCCAATTGCCGCGGCAGCGCACAGGGCGCCTACCGCCCGCCGACACCGAACAATCTGAATTCCACGCTCCGCGCCCAGCTCGACGCGTTCCTGCCGCGCCCGACGCGCACGCTGGAAAGCAGCCAATATACGCTCGACGCGCGCATCGACATTCCGGTCGAGGATCTCGCGGGCAAGCATCACTTCGTCGTCGGTGGCCAATATATCGACGGCGCCCTCGACGACGGTGTCTTCGGGCTCGAAGCATCGTCGGGCGGGATCGAGGCGGTGCAGGACCACAAGATCTGGTCGCTGTTCGCCGAGGACAATTGGACCCCGTTCGAAGGACTGACGGTCACCGGCGGCGTCCGTTATGACCGGCACGACCTGTTCGGCGGTCATGTCAGCCCGCGCCTCTATGCCAATTACAACATCACTCCGACGCTGACGATCAAGGGCGGGGTCAGCACCGGCTACAAGACGCCGAAGACCACCGATCTGTACGACGGTATCCGCGGCTTCGGCGGTCAGGGGACCAGCCCGATGATCGGCAATCCCGATCTGAAGCCCGAGACGAGCACGAACAGCGAAGTCGCGCTCTACTGGAACCCGTCGGCCGACAGCGGGATCAACGTCACGCTGTTCCACAACAAGTTCAAGGACAAGATTGCCTCGACGACGGTCCAGCCGTGCACGGTCACCAATTTCGTGCGTCCCTGTGCCAATCTCGGTGATTATTTCACTATCCTCGGACTCGGCGGCACGATCAGCGTCCCGATCAACATCGATGAAGCGCGGATCAAGGGCGCCGAAGTCGCAGGCCGCTATGAACTGTTCGACGGCCTTTCGCTCCGCGCGAATTACACCTTCACCGACAGCAAGCAGCTTTCGGGACCGCAGGAAGGCCAGCCGCTGACGCAGACCGCCAAGCATATGGCAAACGCCACAATCAACTGGGACATTCTTGAAGGCTTTTCGGCGCAGCTATCGGCTGAGCATCGCTCGCGGCGCTATCGCGGCATCGATGCGCTCGGCAACCACCTCTATTACAAGAGCTATCAGGTGCTGAACCTCGGAGCGCAATATCGCTTCAACGACTATCTGACGCTCAGCGGCCGCGTGAACAATCTGCTCGACCGCGACTTCACCGACTATGACGTGACCTTCGTCCAGAACCCGGACGGCAGCTACACGCCCAGCTATGTTGATCACTATAACAACAAGGATAAGGCCCGGAGCTATTGGGTCAGCGTCAACGCGCGTTTCTGAGGCGACGCTTCCGCTGATCTGTCAAATAATCGGGGCTGGGGCGATGGTCGCCTCGGCCCCGATTTATATGGAAGGCTCAGCGCGCGGCGGGTCAGGTACAGCCGCCGCGTCAGGCTCGACCGTCGATGGCGCGAGCTGCCGACTATAGAGCCAGCCGATGCCGATCAGGCTGAAGCCGAGCGCGACGAACGAACCGATGCGCAGCAGCCCTTCGAGCCCCGAGGCGTCGAACAGGAACACCTTGCCCGCCGCCGCGAGCATCAGCACGAGCGACGTAATACGCCAGTCGCGCCGCTGCGTGCGGATGCCCCACAGCAGGAAGCCGATCGCGAGCAACAGGATGAGCAGCGAGCGCAGGATATTCTCCGCCGGAGCGACGCCCGCCTCGACAAGCAGACTGCCGTGAAAAAGCTGCCGCAGCGTCGCCCAGGCGAACAGCGAGACGAGCGTCATGGTGAAGAGCTGAACCGCGAGATCGAGCCATGCCGGAACCGGCGCAAACAGTCTCTCGATCAACCGCACCCCCACCCAAAGGAGCAGGAACAGCGGCACAAGCAGATTGACGAGCGGCCATGCACCGACCGCCTGTTCGGCCCACAGCGGATTGTGCAGGAGCAGGCCGTAAACGAGCGCATGCGTTGTCCCGACAAGCACCAACGCCTGCGCGCCGAGGCGAAGCCCGCGACGCCAAAGGAGCCAGCCGAGGCCGATCAACAGCGCCTCCCAGACGAGCCTTTGGGTGATGCCAGTCGCGACGAAATCACCGCCCGCAATCGCCGCAAAGCCAAGCCGGTAAAGACCATGCACGGCAATGATGCCGATGAGACCCGCGACGCCGAATCCCGCGAACAACAGCCAGCGCGGCAACTTGTTGCGAACGAGCCAGAAGGGCACGCCGAAGAGAAGCGCTGGTATTGCGAGGCGGCGGACCAGTTCGGCTGCGCCCAGCCCCTCGCCGTTGATCGTCATCGGCAAGCCGCCGAGCGACAACATCGCCTTGGTCGACCAGATCGCGACCGGCAACGCCGCCCAGCCGAGACTGATCGCGGCGAAAGCCGCTGTCCCGGCATCGATCTGGTCGAGTGCGATGCGTCGGCTTGCAAGCAACAGGGCTGCAACGCCAACCGCCGGGACGAGTACCAGCACGGTGGCCGGTAGCAGCTGCGCCGCCGCGCCATAGGTAAGGAGCGCGGCAAAAACCTGTCCAAACCGCCGCACGACCGGCCGTTCGGCCCGAAGCGCGAAGAAGAGCGCGACGAGCGCGAGCGCGGCCCAGCGCAGCACAGCTTCACCGGCTCCGCCGACACTCCCGCTTGCCAGGCGCGGCAATTCATCGAGCGCACGCGGCGTCGCGACAAGCGCGAACAGTGCCGCACCGAGGAAGGTCGCGCCTATCCATTCGATACGTCGATCGGCGGCGGCTTTGCCGAAAACCAACAGTCCCACTGCGACACCGGCGATGGCAACCGGGGCAAGCCAGAACGGCAGCAGCAGAACCGCTGCAAATGCCAGAAGCGCGGCGGCGGTGCCGGTCAGCCAGGCGAAACGGCTATCGGCCGTGCGCCCCTCGACGCGCCATCCGCGCGCGATCCCGATCGCCGGAAGCAAAGCGCCGCCCACGGAAATGAGCGCAAGCGCCCCGTCACTCAGGCTGAACATATGCCATTTGGCGAGCGGCGCGATCACCAGCGCGAGCAGGCAAAGCTCGAGCGTGCGACGCAGAGCGGGCGGTATGCTCCACAAGCGCGCAAGCAGCGGCACGCCATGGATCGACACCAGCGTGATACCGATGAACGCCAGCCAGAACGGCGTCGGAGCAGGCCACAGCGCCATCAGCAAGATCGAAAGCGCAAGGCTGGTCGTCGGAACGATGGCAAGGCTGCGCTCGCGCCATGCGAGCCATTGCCCCGCGGCCGCGATCAGCGCGAAGAGCCCCCAATGAAGCGGACTGAAACCCGCATGCGCGACGAGCAGTGCCAGTTGCAGCGCCCCGACGATCGACGCCGCGGCACGCAGCAAAGTGGCGCGCGGCCCCTCATAGGCGAACAGCGGAATTGCGACGCCGAGCAACAGCACATAGGCGCCGATCGACAGCGAGCCCGCCACATCCAGCGCGCCGACGATGAAGATCATCCAGAGGCTCCACCCGGCACCGCCGGCGAGCGCGGCAAGCGCAAGCCAGGGCCAACGGCGCATCCGCGCGACCCCTGTCATCGCGGCGATCGTCAGCGCAAGATAGATGGCGAGCAACGGCACATTGGGCTCGAGCGCGCCGACCAGCGCCGGCGCGGCAAGGCCTCCGGCCAGCCCCAGCAGCGCGCTCGGCGCACCGAAGCGAAGCGAAAGCGCGAGCGCGGAAGCAGTAACCAGCGCCAAGGCGACAAAAGCAAAGAGCGGGCTGATCAGCCCATAGACGTTGGCCGCTACCATGATCGCGGCATAAAGCGTCGCAATCCCCGCGCCCGACAGCGCCTGCGGCACGCGGACATCGCGCACCCGGCTTTCGTTGCGCCAAGCATATTCGGCGGCGCCGATCAGCCCGACCCCAAAGAGGATCCCCGCAACCACCTGCACGCCGGGCGTGAAGACGCGCGCAAAGAAGCCGAGATCGATCGCATATCGGACGATAAGCACGCCCGCGATGGCAAGCGTAATGCCGCCCGCCCAGATCGGCAGCGTCTTGCCGAACAGATTCTCGAAGCGCGCGGACAGATTGACCGGGGTTGCTGGTTCTTTGGCGGCGGGTTTCGGTGTGGGCGGCGGCGGCGGGTCCTTCGCCTTGGGCTGCTCCGCGCCCTCCACGGTCGTCTGCACCGCTGCGGGAAATGGAACCGCTGCCGCGGCGGCTGCGCGCACGGGCGGCTCGGCGACCACGCCTCTTGCGGGAACGACGGGCGCAGGCGCTGGCGGCGCAGGTTCGGCGGCGGACAATTCGCTCGCGGCAATCTGCACGCCGGTATGGCGCTGCAACGCCCCAATACGCTTGGCGGCCTCGGCCAGCGTCGCCTCGGCCCGCTTCAACCGGCTCCGCGTATTCGCAAGCAGGACGCCCAGAATGATGATTGCCAAAAAGGTCAGAAAATCAAACACCCAATACCCTTCGCTTCGCGTGTCTATCAGCCGGAAGCGGAAAGATCGACGGCCTTCTCGTCCGGTTCGACGACCGGCGAAATATCGACCTGAACGGCTGTGCGTGGGATTGGCTGCGTCCGGGATAGGCGATGACGCCGTCACTCGGACGATATTTGGTGCCCCTGGCCGGACTCGAACCAGCACTCCTTGCGGAACCGCATTTTGAGTGCGGCGCGTCTACCAATTTCACCACAGGGGCCCGTGGAAGGGCGTCCCGATAGGCCGGGACACCCTCTTTTGCCAAGCTATTTCTTGAGTTCCTTGGCCAGTGTTTTTGCTGTCGCCTTGCCATATGGCGGCTTGAAACCCGCGAGGCCTGCGACATCGAGCTTCGGCTGGCGATAAACGGCGCGTGCGTGGCTGAAGGTACGGAAACCGTCGACCCCATGATAATTGCCCATGCCCGACGGCCCGACCCCGCCGAACGGCAGGTCCTCCATCGCATTGTGAAACAGCACGTCGTTCACCGTGACCCCGCCCGAGATCGTCCGCGTCAGCACGCGGTCCTCCTCGCTTTTGTCCTGCCCGAAATAATAAAGACCGAGTGGACGGTCGTTGGCGTTCACATAATCGATCGCATCGTCGATCGTCTTGTACGTCTTCACCGGCAGAATCGGCCCGAAAATCTCTTCCTGCATCACCTTCATGTCATCGGTTGGATTGCGCACAATGTGCAGCGGCATCTTGTGCCCGTTCGAACTAGCGAAATCTTCGCCGCCCGGATTGACCTCGATCACCTCGGCGCCCTTCTCGCGCGCATCGGCGAGGTAGCTTTGAAGCCGGTCATAATTTCGCGTGTTCACCACCGAGGTGTAATCATCATTGGCAAGCAAGGTCGGATAAAGCGCCGCAGCGCCCTTGGTGACGCTGTCGATCACCGCGCCTTCCTGATCTTCGGCGACGAGCAGATAGTCGGGGGCGAGGCAAATCTGCCCCGCATTCATCATCTTGCCCAGCGCGACGCGCTGTCCGACCAAATCCTTGTTTGCGCTGCGCCCGATAAAAGTCGGCGACTTTCCGCCAAGCTCGAGCGTCACAGGGACTAGATTATCGGCGGCGGCGCGCATGATATGCTTGCCCACGCTCGTAGCGCCGGTGAAGATCATATGATCGAAGGCAAGTTTAGAGAAGGCCACGCCGACATCGGCGTCACCCGTGAACACCGCCATTTCGCTTTCGTCGAAATAGTCGGGAACGAGCCGCGCGATCAGCGCGGAGACATGCTCGGTGAATTCCGACGGCTTGATCATCGCGCGGTTGCCCGCGGCCAATATGCCCGCCATCGGCACGAAGACCATGCCGACCGGGAAATTCCACGGCGCAACGACGCCGACGACGCCCTTCGGCTGAAACACCACCTCGGCTTTCGCGCCGAGCAGCCCGAGCGGAAAGGTCGGCTTGCGCTTCTCGCCCTTCGACCAGCTCGCCAGATGCTTCTTTGCATGTTTGAGCGCGCTGACCGACGGCATGATGTCGGTCATCAGCGTCTGTTCGCGGCTGCGATGGCCGAAATCTTCGCTGACTGCCTTGGCAAAATCCTCGGCATTGTCGACGAGCAGCGCGATCGCGCGATCTATACGGTCGGTGCGGACGCTCAGGCTTTCGGGCATGGCGGCGGTGAAGCTCGCCTTCTGCGCCGCCAACACCTCGTGCATGCGCTGCGTTTCGCCTGCGATATCCTGCTTGATGGCGGTGGCCATGACCCGTCTCCCCTATATCTCGTTGCGGGCGACGTTTGATCATGCCGCGCGGCGGGTTGCAAGATGAAACGGGCTACCCATCTCTTCCCTGCCTCTTTCGCAACTGCAGCAAAGGCGCTAAGCGACCCGCCGACGTATCTTTCCCCTACGGAGTCTCTCGATATGACCGCCACCGATCCCGTCGTTTTCCTTTCCTACGCGCGCACCCCGATGGGTAGCATGCAGGGCAGCCTTTCGGACGCCAGCGCGACCGATCTCGGCGCGACCGCGGTCAAGGCGGCAGTCGAGCGCGCGGGCGTCAGCGGCGACGATATCGAGCGCATCTATATGGGCTGCGTGCTTCCCGCCGGTCTGGGCCAGGCACCGGCGCGTCAGGCCGCGATCAAGGCAGGCCTGCCCAAATCAGTTCAGGCGACCACCGTGAACAAGGTTTGCGGCTCGGGCATGCAGACCGTGATCATGGGCGCCGAAGCGCTCGCTGCGGGCAGCGTCGACCTGATCGTCGCGGGCGGCATGGAATCGATGACCAACGCCCCCTATCTGCTCAAGAAGCATCGCGGCGGCGCGCGTATCGGCCACGACACCGCCTATGACCACATGTTCCTCGACGGGCTGGAAGACGCCTATGAAGCCGGCCGCGCGATGGGCACGTTCGCGCAGGACACCGCTGACGCCTATCAACTGTCGCGTCAGTCGCAGGACGATTATTCGATCGAATCACTGAGCCGCGCCAAGGCCGCGATCGCCGACGGCGCCTTCGCCAATGAAATCGCTCCCGTCACCATCTCGGGCCGCAAGGGTGATATCATTGTCGATACCGACGAAGCCCCCGGCAAGGGCATCCCCGACAAAATTCCGACGCTGAAGCCCGCGTTTGCGAAGGACGGCACGATCACCGCCGCGACCAGCTCGTCGATTTCGGATGGCGCCGCCGCTGTCGTGCTGAGCCGCCAGTCGGTCGCTGACGCCAAGGGCGCGAAGGCTGTCGCCAAGCTCGTCGCACACGCCGCGCACGCGCAGGAACCGAAGGACTTCACCATCGCCCCCGTTGGCGCGATCAACAAGGTTCTGGCCAAGGCCGGTTGGACGATCGGCGACGTCGACCTGTTCGAAATAAACGAAGCCTTTGCCTGCGTCGCAATGTTCGCGATGCACGATCTTGGCATTCCGCACGATAAGATCAACGTCCATGGCGGCGCAACCGCGCTCGGCCATCCGATCGGCGCCAGCGGCACGCGAATCATCACCACGCTGATCGCGGCGCTCCAGCGCCACGGCAAGACGCGCGGCATCGCCAGCCTCTGCATCGGCGGCGGCGAAGCGACGGCGGTGGCGATCGAACTCGTCTGACACGCCAAATCAGAAAAGTTGCACGGCGCCGTCGCAAGACGGCGCCGTTTCGTCGTTATGGCCGCGACAAATTGCGACACTAATGTCCTGAAAATAAACGTCGCATTCCGGTTCCGTTCAAATCGACTCGCCTATTCCATCCTTGTCATCGGGCAAATCCCCTCCCCCTGACCGATTGAAAAGGAATGGCACAATGAAGAGCAAATTTCTCACCGCCGGCCTGATCGCCGCGATGATGGTCCCCGCGATGGCGCAGGCACAGAACCGCGAGATCCGCAACGATCGCAAGGAATTGCGCGAAGAACAGCGCGACCTGCGCGACGCGCAGCGCCGCGGCGACCGTGGCGACGTCCGCGATGCCCGCCACGATGTGCGCGACGCCCGTCAGGACCTTCGCGACAGCCGCAATGACTGGCGCCAGGATCGCCGCTACACCAACTATCGCGCGCCGTTCAAATACCAGCAGTTCCGTGTCGGTTCGACTCTTCGCTCGAACTATTACGCCCCGTCGTATCGTCCGACCTATGACAGCCGCTGGGGCGTGCCGCGCGCCGGTCGCAACCTGACCTATGTGCGTCATTATAATGATCTGCTGCTCGTCAATGAGCGCAACGGCAAGGTTGT